>NZ_BAAGZM010000417.1:0-3812 GCF_054778495.1 Hymenobacter agri | reverse complement strand
ACGGCGGCCGGCGCGGTGGCCGAGTCGAGCCGCGCGTAGTCGCCTTCTTCCAGAAATAGCGGCAGGTTGTCGTGAATCGTGCCGAAGACGTCGAAAATCAGGCTGTCGTTGGCAGTATAGCGGAAGCTGGCCATCCACGGCTGCAGCTGCTGGCTGATGCCCCCGGCCAGCTCGTCGGCAAAAGCGGCGTGGGCGGCGGGCCGGGGCGCGTGCGTTGTGTCGGTATCCGAAATGAACAGCACCACGCGGTCGGTGAACTTCGAGCTAGCCATGAAGTGGCTGAAGTCGTCCATCCGTCGCTCGTGGGGCAGCATCTGCATCACGTTTTCTTCCAGTCGGATGCGCGAAGCCAGCCCGCCCAGCCCCAGCAGCGTGGCCCCGAACACCGCAAAAAACAGCGCCCGGCGCCCCCGGAAAAATCGGTAAATCAGCAGGAAAAAGTTAGCCATGTGCCGCTACGGGTGGTTGTTTGTCGCGCTGAAACAGCAGCTGCCCCAGGTAGGTAGCCGCCCCCGCCAATGCCGCCGCCGCGCCCGCCAGCAGCCAGGCCCCGACGAAATACTGCACGAAATTCTGATGAATGGAAGCCAGCGTGAGCCCCTCGGCCGAGGCCAGGTGCAGCGGCCGCGCCACCACCAGCCCGCCGGCCAAATAGCTCATATACAGAATAAACGGAATCATGGGCGGTAGGCTGATATTGGCTGCCAGCACCACCAAATAACGGTTCAGGCGCAGCGCAAAGGCCGCCGGAATGGCCACCGCCAGCTGAAACCCCCACAGCGGCACAATGCCCATGAACACCCCAAACGCCACCGCCAGCGCCTTCCGCCCCGCCGATTCCTCGGCGTTGAAAATCTGGCCGAGCAGGCGGGTATAAGTTTCGCGCCGAAACAAGCTGGTAATAAACTGCTTGGGCTTGATGTACAGCAGCGTAATAATCACCAAAACGGTGTTCAGCACGCTGATGCGCGAGAAATCCTGGAAGGGCCGGAAGTGCGTGATGCGCTCCTTGCCCGGCGCGTAGTACACCGCAATGGGCACCGAGCCGATGGGCACGCCCGCCCAAGCCGCCCGCACCAGCACCTCAATCTCAAACTCGTATTTGGGCGTGAAAAACCGCATGCCGCGCAGCCGCGCCAGCGGGTAGAGGCGGTAGCCGCTCTGCGTATCGGGCGCGCGCAGCCCGGTTTCAAACCAGAACCAGAAGTTGGAAAACTTATGCCCGAAGCTGCTTTTGCCCGGAATGCCGTCCTGGGCCATGTTGCGAACCCCAATGAGCAGGGCCGGCCCCTCGGCCTCCAACTTGTCGACGAACGTGGGCAAATCGGTGGCGAAATGCTGCCCGTCCGAGTCGATGGTGATGGCGTAGTCGTAGCCCGCCGCGGTGGCCGCCGCGAAGCCCTGCCGTAGCGCCCAGCCCTTGCCCACGTTCTGCGGGTAGCTCACCTGGGCCACCTCCGGAAAATCCTGGAGAATGGCGGCCGTGCCGTCGGTCGAGCCGTCGTTCACCACGATGACGTTGCGGGTGTGGGCCAGCACCTCGCGCAGCACCCGGGCCAGCGTGCCGGCGTTGTTGTACGTCGGCACCACCACGGCCAGCTTAAGCCGGTCGCAGCGCTCCTGGAGCAGGGGGAGGGGCGGGGTGAGGTATTGCATAATGGGCCTGCTGCAGCCGGATGAACCGGAGGTCACCGGCCGAAATCGTGGCTTCCGACAATAGAATGCCACCTTCCGAACTCTCAAAGGTAAGCCGCACCTCCACTATCGCGTTCGCCCGCGGCTCCAGCACCGCCAGAAACTTCACGTTGCCGGCCCGGGCCAGTTGCACGCGCTGCCCCAGCGCCGTTTCCAGCAGCTCCTTAATAATTTGCAGCATGCACACGCCCGGTACCACCGGCTGCCCCGGAAAGTGCCCCGCAAAAATGGCGTGGTCGGGGTTCAGGCGGATGATGGCCTGCGCGCTGGTAGGAGTGGCAGCGGGCGGGCTTTCGAGGGTGTAGAAGGAATTTTGCAGCATGATTGGGGTAGAGACGCATATTTGCGTCTCGGCGTCCGCGCCGATTGAAGTAGAGACGCAATAGTTGAAGTCTCGTCGTTGAACGATGACGACTGAACGGTACCCGAACGGCGCGGCCGACGAGACGCAAATATGCGTCTCTACCGCGCAATCTGCTTCAGCGCGATGGTGAACGGGAACAGCTTGTGGTCGATGAACACTGAATCGGGCATGCCGGCGGTGGACTTCGTCAGCGACACCACCACTTTCAGCTTGCGCGGCGAGGCATTTTCGATGCGCGAAATCTGCCGGGTAGCGGCATCGGTCACGTAGGTCGTCGTTTCCTTGCCCGCGGCAAAGAAATAAAACCGCTGCGGGCCCTGCGCCGCCACCCGGCCCCGCGCATAGTCCAAATCCGTCATCAGCACGAAGCCAATGTCTTTATGCAGCTGGTTGATAACGGCTTTTTTGTTGAGCTGCTCGATGCAATGCTCCACCGTAAACTGGTGGTCGGCGAAGCGGAAATCGAAGAAATTCAGCCCCATCTCGTTCGTAAACACTACGCGAAACGACTCGTCGGGCTGCTTCTTGAAAAACAGCAGGCCGCTCAGGTGCTTGCCCACCACATCAATCTGGGTGCGGTAGAGCGTGGTGGTGAACTGCGGCTGCAAGGCTCGCAGCGCGGCCGCGTCGGCGCCGGCTACGGGCGTGCGGTCGGGGTAGCTCAGGCGAGTGCAGCCCAGGCACAGCAGCAGCGCGCCGCTACTTAACGCTGAAAACCTCATCGCCAATGGGAGTATTCAACTGCTTGTGCACGAAAGTAATGACGGTGTTGTCACCCATGCTTTCCCGCATGTCGAGCTGGTCGATGGAAAAGTCATCCTTGCCGATGAAAATGCGGATGGTGGCAAACAGCTTGCGCATTTCCTTGGCCTGGGGCACGAGGTCGAGGCAGTAGCTTTTGTCGCTTTCGTAGATTTTGGTCTGGAAGTCCTTGCTGTCCAGCGCGCGGCCCTGCACGCAGTCCACCACCACCTGGTTGATGACCTTGAACAGCTTGTTGTCGCCGGCCGAGTACACCTTGCGCTTTTGCTGGTCCTGAATCAGGATTTTGTCGCCGTTGATAACCAGCAGGTACTTGTACGGCTGGGTGTATTCCATCCGCACCTTGTCGTTCTTCTTAAAATAGAACAGCCCCTCCGATATGATTTTTTCCGACAGCATGCTCAGGTTTTTCACCTGCTGAAAGCTGCTTTTGATGGATTGCGTGCCGGCCGCCGCCTTCGCGTAGTTTTTGCGGAAATAGCCATCATCGCTCACCGGCCGGTAGCCCTTGGGCTGGGCTAGCGCGGTAAAGGCTGGCAGCAGGGCCAGCAGTAGGAAGAATGTAGAAGCCAGATATTTCATAGAAAATGTAGAGACGCATATTTGCGTCTCATCGTCCGCGCCGTTCGGGTATTGTTTGGGCGTTGCGTTCAGGCGGCGTCGTTCAACGACGAGACGCAAATATGCGTCTCTACCGCGCGTCGGCATACGCGGTTACGCCTAACAACTGGTCGAGCGGCACCACGCGGAAGCCGCGCGCTTGCGCTTGCCGTAGAAACTCATCCAGCACCGTCGTCGTCACGGCTGCCGTATCGTGAAACAAAAAAACGGCTCCCGGCGCTAGGGCGCCTACTATTTTAGCGAGCAGCTGCTGCTCATCCTGCGCCACGGTATCGAGCGAGCGCACGCTCCAGCCGATGCACTGGTGGCCGCTGGCGCGCAGGGCGCGGGCGAAGTTGGGCGTCGTTACGCCGTAGGGCGGGCGGAACAG
>NZ_BAAGZM010000416.1:0-3814 GCF_054778495.1 Hymenobacter agri | reverse complement strand
GGCCGTGCTGGCGCAGGGCCACCGGGCGCAGGCCGGTTGCGGGGTCGGCCTCAGCCGTGAAATGGGCTTGGTAAATCTCATCGGCAAAAACCAAGTGGGCTAGCTTGGCCGCGGCCTCGCGCCGGAACACGTCGGCCACTTCGGGCTGCGACTGGCTCACCACGGCCGGCACGCCGGGCTTGATGATACCGGCTTTCTCGCCTGCAATCTCGGGCAGCGTATTGCCCAGCAGCGCCTGGTGGTCGAAGCTGATGTTGGTGATGAGCGAGACAAGCGGCGTGATGATGTTCGTGGAATCGAAGCGCCCGCCCAGACCCACTTCCACCACGGCCACGTCTACGCGCTGCTCAGCGAAGTAAGAAAAGGCCAGCGCCACGCACATCTCAAAAAACGAGGGCTGCACCTGCTCAAACAGCGGCCGCCACTTCGCCACCCACGCCACCAGATAATCCGGCGCCAGCTCCTGCCCATTCACCCGAATGCGCTCAGTGAACTCGCGCAGGTGCGGCGAGGTGTAGAGCCCGACTTTGTAGCCGGCCGCCTGCAACACCGCCGCCAGCAGGTGCGAACTGCTGCCTTTACCGTTGGTGCCGGCCACGTGCACGCTGCGGAAACCACGCTCGGGATTCCCCATAGCTTCGGCCAGGGCCAGCGTGTTACCCAGCCCCTTCTTGAAGCCCGCCGCCCCCACGCGCTGAAACATGGGCAACTGCTCGTAGAGGTAAGTAAGGGTTTCGGCGTAAGTCACGGCGCGGCAGAATTAAAAACGTTGAAAGGCCCAAATTACGGCCTGGCGGGCCACCGACCAATAAAAACGCCCGCAACCTTCGGCAAGGTCGCGGGCGTTTTTATTGAGATTATTCCGATTAGCGGACCGAGAATTTGAAGGTGTAGAAGCCAGTAGCACCACCAGCAGCACTGTTGGTTTTCACGAAGTTGGCATCAAGCAGCTTGTCGCGGCAAAGCTTCTCTTGGGCCGGCGATACGTTGCCGGAAACCTTGGTTACGGCCTCCACTTCGCCATCCGACGAAATCTTTATTTTGAAGCGAATCACACCTGGGTCGTCGTCCAGCGCTTCAACTACCGGCTGCCGGTCGAAGCGCCAACCGGCCATTTCGAGGCCGCCACTGCCGGGGCTGCTACCAGTGCCGCCGCGGCCGGGGTTGCCGTACAGCGCCTTGGCGTCGAGCGAGCCATTGGGGTCGCCCTGGTCGCCGGTGGCCCCGGGGCGGTCACCGTTATTGTTGCCGGTGGGCGCGTTGCTAGTGCCGTTCACGCCATTGCCGCCGCCGGTGGCGCTGCCTTTGGGGGCAAAGGTCACGGCCACTTTGCGGGGCACGCGGGGCGCGGGCTTCACTTCCTCTTTCGGGGGAGCGGGCGTTTCAACCGGCGCTTCCGATACCGGGCTTTCCTCGGCATCGCTGGTAATTATTTTTTCTTGGGCCGGCGGCGTGGGGTCGGGCGTGGCGGTGGCCACGGCGCGCGGCTGCGGGTCGGGGCTGGCCTGGGGCGGGCGGCTGTCTTCGCGGTTGGGCGAGTTGTTGGCCGTGGCCATACTCTGCACGTCGCCCGAGCCGGCTTCGTCGAGGCCGTAGTTCAGCTCCACGCCATCGCCGCCCATGGTGGCCAGTGGCGGGTTGGGCCCGTGGAAATGCGTGAATAGAAACAGCAGCAGCAACAGCCCGTGCACCACCAAGGTGCCAATCAGGGCCTGTCGGCGGTGCGGCTCGGGATAGTCAATGGCCATTTCTTTAATGAGGAATGAAGAATGAGCAAGGAAGAATACGGGTAATCAACAAAATGAGCTTCTTCCCGTTCCTCGCTCCTGCTTATTTGCCGGCCGCCTGTTGGGCCTGTGTAGCCATCACCATTTTCAGCTTGAGGCGGTTGCCGATTTCCAGGATGTCCACCAGTTTCTGCACGTTCAGCGAGTTGTCGACGCGCAGCACCACGGTGGGCTGCTCGGTGGTCGGCGCTGTGCCCACTAGGGCCACCAGCTCCGATTCCACGGCCGAGGGGTTCACCGGCTTTTTGTTCACGTAGTACGTGCCGGCCGCATCCACCGAAATGGTGATGGGCTGCTTCATCACCTGCTTGCTCGACTTGGCGTTCGGCAGCAGGAGCTTGATGACGTTGGGGTTCACCAGCGTCGAAGCAATCAGGAAGAACAACATCAGGAAGAACATGATGTCGTTCATGGCCCCGGTTTCGACGTGCGAAGTGAGACGGTGACGGCGGGAAAGGTTCATAACTGGATGAGTTATGAGTTAAGAGTTAGGAGTTAAGAGTTAAAAATCGGCGCGAGTACCCACCAACTTTTAACTCCTAACTCCTAACTCTTAACTCAATTAGTTGTCCTGCAGAATGTCCATGAACTCGATGGCCGAGTTCTCCATGCGGAACACCATGCGCTCGACCAGGATGCTGAGCCAGTGGTAGCCCACGTGGGCAATGATGCCGACGATGAGGCCGGTGGCCGAGGTTACGAGCTTCACGTAGAGGCCGTCGGCCACCTGCGGAATACCGAACTCTTTGGTGGCGGCGATGGCGTAGAAAATCTTGATAACGCCGATAATCGTGCCCACGAAGCCAATCATCGGCGCGATGCCGGCGATGATGCCCAGGATGCTGATGTTCTTTTCGAGGCGGGCAATTTCAATCTTGCCCACGTTCTCGACGCTGGTTTCGATTTCCTTCAGCGGCAGGCCAATACGGCGCAGGCCTTTCTCGACCATGCGGGCCAGCGGCGAGGCCGTCTGGGCGCAGAGCAGCTTGGCACCGGCCAAGTCGCCCTTCACCATGAGGGCGCGGATGTTGGCCATAAAGGACTCCGGGTCGCCGGCGGCTTTGCGGATGGTGAAGTAGCGTTCGAGAATGATGTAGAGCGAGAGCAGCGACAGCGCCACCAGCGGAATCATAATCAAGCCCCCCCGCATCAGCAGGTCGATAACCGGAACGTCGGTGGAGGCGATGGGTGCAGCAGTGGCGGCGGTATTGAGGGTATCGGCAGCGGCGGGCACCACTTGCAGGAGGAATACGGACATGCGGTCGATTAATATTTCAACGTATTGTAGTCGGCGCGGGTGCTCACGCGCAGGCGCTGGGCCTCCCGTTGGGCCGAAGCCAGGTCAGCGAAATCGCCGGCCGTGAGGCGGAAGTGCCGAGTACCGTAATGCGGCAGGATGATGCGGGCCGGGCGACCGGCGCGCAGCAAGTTGCGACGGCCCTGCTCGGCCCGGGCCAGGCTGCTGTAGGCACCGGCAATAACGTAGTAACGGCCCGTGGGTGTTTTAATTGTGCTGGCAGTAGTGGCAGCGGCTTTGCGCGGCGCAGCTACGGCAGCCGGCGCAACTGGTGCTGATACTTCCACTTTGGAGGGCGCGGCCGCTTCTTCCGGCTCGGCGGCAACTACGGCGGGGGTGCTGGCCGGCGCGGGTGCGATGCTGGTCTCGGCGCGCACGACCGGCACTTTGCGCACAGGCGTTCCAGTGTCAACTGGCGTGGCCATTTCGGGCACGGCCGCCGGTGCTTCGGCAATGGGCATCAGGCCTTCGGGAGTTTCGGGAGCGGCGCTGCCGAAATCGTGCTGGCCCAGGGCAGCCTGCTGGGGTTCGTTGACCACAACGACAGCCGTTTCGGCGTGGCGCTGGGCCCACTCCCACTTTGGCACGTTGGTACGCAGCGCGGTGGGCAGGTAGCCGGCTTTCAGGGCCACCTGATAGTTGGCGAGCAGCAGCAGGCTCACGGCCACGGCAATGATGCTGGCGGGCACGATGCGCGCCAGGCGGGTGCGGGCCCCGCGCAACACCGGCG
>NZ_BAAGZM010000415.1:0-5386 GCF_054778495.1 Hymenobacter agri | reverse complement strand
AGCACGGCGTAGCGCAGGGCGTAGTAGGCGGCCCACTCGGCGGGCGTGCGGGGGGCGCGAATGGCGGCGGCGGCGTTCATGAGGGAAACGTGAAGCGGAAACGTAACGAAGGCCGGTGCGGGCCGTTACCTTTGCGGACCGGCCCGCGCCGGTTTAATCTTCTCAAAGCTACGCCCCACCCGCTATGGCATCCTTCGACATCGTGAGCAAAGTTGACCCGCAAACCCTGGAAAACGCAGTCAACACAGCCGTTAAAGAACTTGCAACCCGCTACGACCTGCGCGATACCAAAGGTGGCATCGAGCTCAACAAAAAGGAAAACACCATCCTGCTGTCGTCCGAAAATTCAATGCGCATCAAAGCCCTCGAAGACATTCTGCTCGGCCGCGTGGTGAAGCAGGGCATCGACGGCACCAGCCTCGACTTCACGGCCGACGAGCAGCCCAGCGGCCAGCTCATCAAGAAAACCATCAAGGTACGCGCCGGCGTCGACAAGGAGTTCGGCCGCAAAATCATCAAGGCCATCAAAGATGCCAAGGTGAAAGTGGAGGCCCAGATGCAGGACGACCAGATTCGCGTATCGGCCAAGAAAATCGACGATTTGCAGGCCGCCATCGCCGTGCTGCGCAAGGCCGATATCGGCCTGCCGCTGCAATTTGTGAACATGAAATCCTAAAAATGTGACGATGAGGAGAATGTGGAAATGTGAGGATGATGCGCGTAATGCTGCAATAAGTACTGCTATTCAGCCCTGACTTTATCCATTTTCATTTTTCCACATTCGCACATTCTCTCATTCAACTTATGTACGATTTCGGAGCCTTTACCCACGCCGCCACCTGGGTTAGTTTGCTGACCCTCACGTTTATGGAAATCGTGTTGGGCATCGACAACATCATTTTCATTTCCATCGTCGTCAACCGCTTGCCGCAGGAGAAGCAGGCGCGGGGCCGCACCATCGGCCTGCTGCTGGCGCTGCTGTTCCGCATCGGCCTGCTGCTGAGCATTTCCTGGATTGTGAGCCTGCGCAATCCGCTGTTCAACCTGCCCCAGTTTCCGTGGCTCGACCAGCCCTTCGGCGTGACCGGGCGCGACCTTATTCTGCTGGCGGGCGGCCTGTTCCTGATGTACAAGAGCACCACCGAGATTCACACCAAGCTGCAGGGCGAGGAAGAAGAGGAAGTGGGCAAGGGCGGGAGCGCGTCGATGATGAGCATCATCCTGCAAATCGTCGTCATCGACATCGTATTCAGCTTCGACTCCATTCTCACCGCCGTGGGCCTCGTCGATAACGTGCTGGTAATGATTGCGGCCGTGATTTGCGCCATGGGCATCATGCTCACCTTTAGCGGGGCCGTGGCCAACTTCGTGAACAACAATCCCACCATCAAGATGCTGGCCCTCTCGTTCCTTATCATGATTGGCTTCATGCTGGTGATGGAGGCCGCCCACAAGGAAATCGAGAAGGGCTACCTCTACTTCGCCATGGCTTTCTCGCTGGTGGTGGAGCTGCTGAACCTGCGCCTGCGCAAGAAAAACAAGCCCGTGCACCTGCGCGACTCGCCATAAGGCGCAGAGGACCGCAGAACGTTCTGCGGTCCTCTGCGCCTTTCTGCTGCGCCTGCTCCGATGAAAATCAACTGGCTAGCACCACTACGACATCGGGCTGGTCGAGCACGCGGCGCAGGGCCATTTCCAACAGGCGGCGGTTGAGTTCGGCGCGGTGCTGGCGGTAGAAGGCGTATTCGGCAGCAGTGAACTGGCCGGAAATCAGACCCACCACGGTGTAGCGCAGCTTGGTGTTGCGGGTCAGCAGCTCGCTGAGCTGGTGGTGCTGGTCAGTGGGCCGCAGGGCGATGTGGTGGTCGCGCACAAAATCGGCCACCACGGCCAGCAGCAGGTCGTTTTGCAGCTTGAGTACCGGGCGTAGCGTGGCGTGCAGGAAGGCGCCCACGGTGCCGTCGACATCGGTAGTTTCGGTGGGCACGAGGGGGCGCAGGGCCAGCAGGGCGTCGTCGGGGCGCGTGAATGGGGGAGTGGGCATGACACTCCAACTGCTGGCTGCCGCAATGGTTGCCGGGGCCGGGCGAGCGTGCAACGCGCCCCTACACCACGCCCAGCTTCACCAGTGCGTCCCAGAGCACCACGCCGGCGGCCACGCCCACGTTCAGCGAGTGCTTGGTGCCGAACTGCGGAATTTCCACCGCCATATCGCACAGCGCCAGCACGGCATCTTCTACGCCGAATACTTCGTTGCCCATCACCAGCGCCAGCGGCCGGCCAACTTCGGGCCGAAACTGGGGCAGTAGCACACTGCCGGTCGTTTGCTCCACCGCGGCCACCTGGTAGCCGGCGGCCTTGAGGGCGGCCACGGCCTCCACGGTTTCGGCGGCGTACTCCCAAGCCATCGACTCCTCGCTGCCCAGCGCGGTTTTGGTGATTTCGCGGTGCGGCGGGCGTGGCGTGTAGCCGCAGAGGTAGATTTTTTCGAGGGCAAACGCGTCGGCCGTGCGGAAGATGGCGCCCACGTTGTGCATGCTGCGCACGTTGTCGAGCACCAAAACCACGGGGCTTTTGGGCGTACTTTTGAAGTCATCAACCGTGGCCCGGTTCAGCTCGGCCATTGTGAGTTTTCGCATCGAAATACCGCGAACTTTGCGGTTCGCTTTGTCGGTTTAAAATAGGGTGGCCCGCAGGTTTGATGTGCTTCATCGGGCCGCGTCCGCAGTTGCGGAAACTGCTGCCCTTTCCTCGTTCACATCAAAATGCTGCGGCCTGCAAAGGTCGCGCGCCGTTGCCTTGCCTGCACCCAAAAAAGAATTCGTTATCAAATCCGTCGGCCCCGACCATTTCACCGTGCCCATCCCGGCCGTGAGTGAAACGCCGCTGATGAAGCAGTATTACCAGCTCAAGCAGCAGCACCCGGGCGCGGTGCTCCTGTTCCGGGTGGGCGATTTTTACGAGACGTTCGGGGAGGACGCCGTCACGGCTGCCCGCATTCTCGACATCACGCTTACCAAGCGCGGGGCCGGTAGTAGCAGCGAAGTGGCTCTGGCCGGCTTCCCACACCATTCGCTCGACAACTACCTGCCCAAGCTGGTGCGTGCTGGCCAGCGCGTGGCCATCTGCGACCAGCTCGAAAATCCCAAGGAAGCCAAGGGCTTGGTAAAGCGCGGCATCACCGAGCTGGTGACGCCCGGCGTGAGCATGCACGACAACGTGCTCGAACGCCGCTCGAATAATTACCTGGCCGCCATTCACTTCGGTAAAACCGAGGCCGGTATTTCCTTCCTCGATATCAGCACCGGCGAGTTCCTGGCCGCCCAGGGCTCGCTCGATTACCTAGGCAAGCTGATGCAGAATTTCAGCCCCGCCGAGGTGCTGTTCTGCAAGAAAAGCCGCTCGGATTTTGAGCTGCATTTTGGCCCCGACTACTGCACCTACGCGCTCGATGACTGGGTTTTCGGGGCCGACTACGCCCACGATACGCTCACGCGCCACTTCCGCACCACCTCGCTGAAAGGCTTCGGCGTGGACAACCTGAAGGAAGGCGTCATCGCGGCCGGCTGCATCCTGCATTACCTCGCCGAAACCAAGCACACCGACATCCAGCACATCGCCAGCCTCGGCCGGCTGGAAGAGGACAAGTACGTGTGGCTCGACCGCTTCACGGTACGTAATCTGGAGCTGGTGCAGGCCCAGCACCCCGGCGGCGTGCCTCTCATCGACGTGCTCGACCAGACGCTAACCCCGATGGGCGCCCGCCTGCTGCGCAAGTGGATAGTGTTGCCCCTGAAGGAAGTAAGCCAGATTCAGCGCCGTCTCGACACCGTGGCCGCCCTGGTGGCCGACGAGGAATTGCTTGGCGACCTCACCCAGCACCTGCGCCAGATAAACGACCTGGAGCGCCTGATTTCCAAAGTAGCCGTGCGCCGCGTGAACCCCCGCGAGCTGCTGCAGCTGGCCCGCGCCCTCGAAGCCGTAGCCCCCATGCGCGAGCGGCTAGCCGCTTCGGGCGTAAAAGCGCTGGTTAAGCTGGCCGAGCAGCTTAATCCCTGCGCCAACCTGCGCCAGGAAATCCTCACCAAAATCAAGCCCGACGCGCCCATCCTCACCAACCAGGGCGGCGTGCTGAACACGGGCGTCGATGCCGAGCTGGACGAGCTGCGCGCCCTGGCTTTCTCGGGCAAGGATTTCCTGCTGCAACTGCAGATGCGCGAGCAGCGCAACACCGGTATCTCGTCGCTGAAAGTGGCTTACAACAAGGTGTTTGGCTACTATCTTGAAGTGACAAACGCTCATAAGGACAAGGTGCCCGCCGAATGGATTCGCAAGCAGACGCTGGTGAATGCCGAGCGCTACGTGACCGAGGAGCTGAAAACCTACGAGGAGAAAATTCTCAACGCCGAGGAAAAGCTATTCGTGATTGAGCAGCGCATCTACAACGAGCTGGTGCTGGCCGCGCTCGATTTCGTGCCCCAGATTCAGCAGAATGCCCGCGCCATTGGCGTGACCGACTGCCTGGCCAGCTTCGCGCTCACGGCGCGGCAGCAGCGCTACGTGCAGCCCGTGGTGAACGATGGCACCCTGCTCGACATCAAAGCCGGCCGCCACCCGGTCATCGAGCGGCAGCTGCCGCCCGGCGAAAGTTATATCCCGAATGACATCTGCCTCGACCAAGACGAGCAGCAGATTGTGGTGATAACCGGCCCCAACATGGCCGGTAAGTCCGCGCTGTTGCGCCAGACGGCTCTTATCGTGCTGCTGGCCCAAATCGGCTCCTTCGTGCCCGCCGACGCAGCCACGGTGGGCATCATCGATAAGATTTTCACCCGCGTGGGGGCCTCCGACAACCTGAGCAAGGGCGAAAGCACCTTCATGGTGGAGATGACCGAAACCGCCTCCATTCTCAACAACCTCTCGGACCGCAGCCTCGTGCTGATGGACGAAATCGGGCGCGGCACCAGCACCTATGACGGCATCAGCATTGCCTGGGCCATCGTGGAGCACCTGCACAACAACCCCAAGGCCAAGGCCAAAACCCTCTTCGCCACCCACTACCACGAACTCAACCAACTGGCCGACGACTGCGCCCGCGTGCGCAACTACAACGTGGCCGTGAAGGAGGCCGACGGCCGCATCCTGTTCCTGCGCAAGCTCCAGCCCGGCGGTTCCGAGCATAGCTTCGGCATTCACGTAGCGCGGCTGGCTGGTATGCCCACTTCGGTGGTGCTGCGGGCCAACGAAATCATGCATCACCTGGAAGTGGAGCGCACCAGCGCGGGCGCCGACGACAATGCCGCGACGGAGTTCGACGACGTGCTGGCAGGCATCGAGCCCAATGGTAGCGGCAGCCGCGCCGGCATTGCCATGCCGCCGCCCCGCG
>NZ_BAAGZM010000414.1:0-3840 GCF_054778495.1 Hymenobacter agri | reverse complement strand
CCAGGCCCTCATCGGCGCGGGCGAGCTGGCTCAGGCCGAGGGCGCAGTTGAGGTCGGGCAGGCGGTAGTTGTAGCCGAGCTCCTGCATTTCCATGTACCAGCCGCCGTCGGGCTCGCGCCGGAGGTCGGCCGGGTCGCGGGTGATGCCATGGGTGCGCAGGCGCAGCAGGTGATGGAACAGCTCCTCGGAGTTGGTGGTAATCATGCCGCCTTCGCCGCAGGCAATGTGCTTCACGGGGTGGAAGCTGAAGATGGCCAACTCGGCGAAGCGGCCGTTGCCGCAGCGCTGCTCCTGGCCCTGCGAGTCGATGAAAAAGCCGCCTGGCGCGTGGCACGAATCCTCGATAATCCAGAGGCCGAACTCGTCGGCCAGCTGGCGGGCGGCTTCCAGGTTCACGGCCAGCCCGGCAAAATCTACCGGAATCAGGCCCGTGAAATAGCCTTTGGGGTGCGCTTCGAGCAGCGCCCGCACTTTGGCCAGGTCGATAAGCGCGGTTTCGGGGTCAATATCGGCGAAATGCACCTCGCCGCCGCAGTAGCGCACGCAGTTGGCCGACGCCGAAAAGGTGATGGGCGTGGTGATGACGCGCTGCCCGGGCTGCACGTTCAGGGCCAGCGCGCACAGGTGCAGGGCCGCCGTGCCGTTGCTCACGGCTACGGCAAATTTGGCCCCCACGTAGGCGGCAAACTGCTGCTCAAACTCGCCCACGGTGGGGCCTTGCGTGAGGTAGTCGCCGTGCAGCGAGGCCACCACGGCGGCCACATCGGCCTCCGAAATGAACTGGCGGCCGTAGGGCAAGGGGCGGTTTGGGAAGCTGTTAGCCATTGGCTGTTAGCTGTTTGCTTGAACGTGGGAGGCGCCAGTAGCTAACGGCTGTCAGCTGCTGGCTAAAGAATTACACCGCGAAATCGGGGTCGACGTGCAGGCGGATTTCCTCGCGAATCTGCTCGGCATCGAGCCACTCCTCGTTGTTGAACGAGTCGTACTGAAAGCCCAGCGGCACGCGCTTACCATTGAATTTCTCAATGAATTTATCGACATCCCAGTTCGGCGTGGAGGGCAGGATGACGTAGTAGCGGTCGAGCTCGACGGTGCTCAGGGCGTCGGTTTCGGTAATCATGGCCTCGTGCAGCTTCTCGCCGGGGCGGATGCCCACAATTTTCTGCTCGCACTCGGGGCCGATGGCGCGGGCCACTTCCGTGATTTTGTAGGACGGAATTTTCGGCACGAAAATCTCGCCGCCCCAGGAGTGCTCCAGCGCATACAGCACGAGGTCCACACCCTCTTCGAGCGAGATGTTGAAGCGCGTCATGTCGGGGTGGGTGATGGGCAGCACGCCCTTGTGGCGCTCCTGCAAAAAGAAGGGCACCACCGAGCCGCGCGAGCCAATTACGTTGCCGTAGCGCACCACCGAGAAGCGCAAATCGCGGCTGCCCTTCATGTTGTTGGCCGCTACAAACAGCTTATCGGAGCACAGTTTCGTCGCGCCGTAGAGGTTGATGGGCGCCGCGGCCTTGTCAGTGCTCAGGGCCACTACTTCCTTCACGCCCGAGTCGAGGGCGGCGTTGATGACGTTTTCGGCCCCGAAAATATTGGTCTTGATGCACTCCATCGGGTTGTACTCGGCGGCGGGCACCTGCTTGAGGGCGGCGGCGTGAATCACGATGTCGATGCCCTCGCAGGCGCGGTGCAGGCGCTGCGCATCGCGCACATCGCCAATGAAATAGCGAATGGCCGGGTACTTGGCGGGGCTGAATTCCTGGCTCATCTCGTACTGCTTCAGCTCGTCGCGCGAGAACACCACGAGGCGCTTCACCTGCGGAAACAGCTCAAAAACGGTGCGAACGAATTGCTTGCCGAAGGAGCCGGTGCCGCCCGTGACGAGAATGGATTTGTGGTTGAGGTCGAGAGCCATGAAAACAAGTAAGCCAAAAACAGGACTGCAAAAGTAGGGCTTTTGGGGTTGGCATAGTTGGTAAAAAAGTAGAACGTCATGCTGAGCGGAGGCGCAGCCGCAGTCGAAGCATCTCGCGTGTAGCAGTAAAATGAATTACTTGCGCGGTAGAGATGCTTCGACTGCGGCTGCGCCTCCGCTCAGTATGACGTTCCATTAAAATCATTGTGCCCACAAAACTGCCCGCCGCGCCCGACCTTTGCCGGCCTCCGCGCCGCGCATGCTCTTCAACTCGCTCCACTTTCTCATTTTCTTTCCGCTGGTTGTGGGCCTGTACTACGGCCTGCCGCCGCGTTGGCGCGGGGCGCTGCTGCTGCTGGCCAGCTACTACTTCTACATGAGCTGGCGGGCCGAGTACGCCCTGCTGCTGCTGGCCACCACGGCCCTCGACTACTACAGCGGCGTGCGTATGAGCCGGCTGCCCGACAAGCGTCAGCGCCGCCCCTGGCTGGCCCTGAGTTTGGTTAGCAACCTCGGCACGCTATTCGTTTTCAAGTACTTCAATTTCTTTCGCGATGCCGCCGTAGCGCTGGCCGGGGCGCTGCACCTGCCCGTGGGCGCGGGGCCGGCGCTGGGGCTGCTGCTGCCGGTGGGCGTGTCGTTCTACACGTTTCAGAGCGTGGGCTACATTGTGGATGTGTACCAGGGGAGGTTGGAGGCGGAGCAGAATTTTGGGCGGTTTGCGCTGTTCGTAGCGTTTTTCCCGCAGCTGGTGGCCGGGCCCATCGAGCGCGGCGGGCACATGCTGCCGCAATTCCGGCGCGAGCATCGGTTCGATTACGCCCGCATCGTGAGCGGGCTGCGGCTCATGGCCTGGGGCCTGTTCAAGAAAGTGGTGGTGGCCGACCGGCTGGCCCTGCTCGTGAATCCGGTGTTCAACGCCCCACGCCAGCACCCCGAGGGTCCGCTGCTGGTGCTGGCCACGCTAGCCTTCACCTTCCAGATTTACGGCGACTTCTCGGGCTACACCGACATGGCCCGGGGAGCGGCCCGCGTACTGGGCTTCGATTTCAACCTGAATTTCCGGCAGCCCTACCAGTCGGCTTCGGTGCCCGAGTTCTGGCGGCGCTGGCACATTTCGCTTTCCAGCTGGTTTCGCGACTACCTATACATTCCCCTGGGCGGCAGTCGCGTAACGCCGGTCCGGGCCTACTTCAACTTGCTGGTCGTGTTTCTGGTGAGCGGGCTCTGGCATGGGGCCAACCTCACGTTCGTGGTGTGGGGCGGCCTGCATGGGCTGTACCTAGTGCTGAGTACCTGGGCGCGGCCGGCGCGGGCGTGGCTGGCGCAGCGCACGGGGCTGGCGGCGCACCCGGGCCTGCGGCATGGGGTGGGCGCGGGCCTTACGTTTATATTGGTGGCGTATGCCTGGATTTTCTTCCGCGCCAATACGTTGGATGACGCACTATTCATCAGTCGGCATCTGCTCACTGGCTGGCAGCTAAACAGCCGCCAAGTCGCCACTTTATTACTCGATTTCTCGCAGCACTACCGCCCCGAACTGGCCGTGGCCGCTTTTGCCGTAGGCCTGATGCTAGCTGTAGAATACGCCGGCAGTTGGCGCAGCCCACAGGCTTGGGTGGCGGCCCAGCCGTGGGCCACGCGCTGGGTGGGCTACGTGGGGTTGGCCTTGCTCATTCTCTACCTCGGTATTTTCAACAGCACTTCGTTCATCTACTTCCAGTTTTAAGTACAGCGCGAGCCGTAGCGCGAACTTTGTAGTTCGCGTCCTCGCGCCGCCACCCCGATTATCGTTCTGAAACGCGAGCTACAAAGTTCGCGCTACTATTCCCCCGCTTTGCATATAAACAGCCCGATTCTTAAGCTGCTGATGCGCCTGCTGCTGCTGGCGGTGGCGGGCGCGCTGGGCGCGGCGGCGCTGCTG
>NZ_BAAGZM010000413.1:0-3844 GCF_054778495.1 Hymenobacter agri | reverse complement strand
CGCCGACCACCTCAACAACGCCGAGCAAATTACCCTCGCGCTGCCCGCCGCCGGCACCTACGAGCTGCATGTGCGCGGCTTCGCCGTGCCGCAGGGCGCGCAAAATTTCAGCCTGGCCTACGAAATAAACCCGCCCGGCCTCGTCTGGACTTACCCCGTGCGCCCCGAAAGCCTGCGCCCCGGCACCACCGCCACCCTGCGCTGGCAGTGGAGCGGCCTCGTATCGGCCACCGCCGGCCTCGACTACCGCCCCGTAGGCCGCCCGGCCTGGCGGGTATTGAGCAACACCGTGGCGCTGGCCGCTAATCGCACTACTTGGGTTGTGCCCGATACCGCCACCCTGGCACAGCTGCGGCTGGTGAGTGGCAGCAGCGCGTTCGAGTCCGACACCTTCACCATCGTGCGAGCTCCGGCGCTGCAAGTTGGCTACGCCTGCGCCGACGAGGCGCTGCTGCAATGGCCGCGCATCAGGGGAGTAGCCCGTTACCAAGTGTACCAGCTGGGAGCCACCAATCTGGAGCCCCTGGCCCAGACCACCGATACCGCCTTCGTGCTCGGCCGCACCCAGCTGCCGACGCTGTTCTATGCCGTGGCGCCCATTGTGGGCGGGCGCGTGGGGCAGGCCGGGCCCACCATTAATTACACCACGCAGGGTACGGCGTGCTACTTCCGCTCTTTCCTGCCCCGGCAGCTGGTCGATGGCGTTATCCGCTTCGATGTGGTGCTGGGCACGATTTACAAGCTGAAGTCGGCCACGCTGGAGCGCCAGCGGCCCGATGGCGGCTTCGAGGCCGTGCAAACCATCAGCACGGTCACCAGTACCACGTTCACCTTCACCGACCAACCCCCGGCGGCCGGCGGCTACTCCTACCGCGTGCGGCTCGACAACGTGGCTGGCCAGCAGTTCTACAGCGGTGTCGAACAGGCCTTCCTGCTGTCGGCCGGCCTGGTGCAGGCCTACCCCAACCCGGTAGCCGCTGGCGAACTTTTGCAATTGGTAGCCAACACGCCCAACGACATCACAGTGAAACTCTACGATGCGCTGGGCCGCTTCCAGCGCGAGGTGTCCATCAACGGCCAAATCAGTGCCCTCGAAACCAGCGGTCTGCGTCCCGGCCTCTACCTGCTGCGCGCGCAGGCCGACGGGCAGGCGGCCCAGGTGCTGCGCATCGTGGTGCAGTAATCAGCCCAACTGAGACCGATAGAAAGCCGCCACGCTGCAATGCGCGGCCTTTGCCGGGGAAGTTGCTGCCGCGCCGAAGCGCCCGCCCCGCACACGATAACAGCCTCCCGGCTGCTTCGCTACGTCGCACTTTCTGCCAATACATGGCACACAAAAAAGCCCCGGCTCGCAGGAGCCGGGGCTTTTTTGTGTGCTCAACTACCAGCCGAGGGCTAGTAGATGTAGTTCAGCGCGGTGCGGTCGTTGGTGGTAAAGGGGCGGTTCACGCCGTTGCCCACGCAGGCCAGCATCCATGAATTCGGCTCGGCCGTGGAGGGCGTGCCAGGGATGAGCACGGCACCCACTGTGCTGGCGCCTTCGTTGGAAGTGCTACCACCGCAGCTGTAAGCGCGGTTGTAGTAGTCGGTGTGGCGCATGCCAATGCAGTGGCCCATCTCGTGGGCCATGATGGTGGCGATGTAGTTGACGTTGGTGCTGTTGATAACGTTAGGCACCAGCGTGAAGCCGGGAGCGGGGTTGCCGCCGCTGGGGAAGCCGCCCGATTGGCCCAGCACGCCCGTGCCGAGGTTCGACGAATACTTCACAGGCATTTCGGCGCCCGACGTTACGCGGCGGAAGCTGATGCGCAGGCCTTCGGC
Source organism: Hymenobacter agri (assembly GCF_054778495.1). NCBI lineage: Bacteria > Pseudomonadati > Bacteroidota > Cytophagia > Cytophagales > Hymenobacteraceae > Hymenobacter > Hymenobacter agri. Next base: position 2,023 of record NZ_BAAGZM010000413.1, on the reverse strand, counting down.
ATTGTAGCGGCGAATGGCTTCGTCGATAGCCTGTACATAATAAGAGTTGAACGAGCTGCTGATGCTCACGGTGATAACGCGGGGCAGACCGGTTACCAGGTTGGTGGTGCGGTATTGCTCGGCATCGCCCACGCGCAGCGTGGAATAGCCGGGGGCGCTAGCCAGCAACTCATTGGTCAGCAGCATGTCGCCCTCCACCACGTAGCCGCCTTCAACGGCTTTGGCACCCTGCGGATTAAAACCCAATGCTTTGATTTGAGCCATGGCATCGGCCGAGGCCGAGGTAGGAGCCACGTCTGCCGCTTCTTCTTTCTTGCTGCACGACGAGAAAGCGAGCGCACCGCCAAGCAAAGCGAACACGGGGAGAAGTTTGAAATTTTTCATAGAGGTTTTGTTGGTGAAGATTTGGTGAGTGGTTGGTGAATGATGAGCGAATATAGAAGGCGTCGGATTGCAAACAAATTCGGTTTAGTACCTTTTATTTTAACAACTATGTAATAAAAAGGCTTAAAATGATTTAAAACGGCATTTTTGTTGTCATTTTGTTGCAACAAATGACAAAATTTTGTAACCATCAGTTTAATAAACTCTTAGAATAGTTATGGCCTTTGAACGCTCGATTCTTGTACCGTTGAGGCTGCCTATGACAGCACATCGAAACGACTCAGCCAACCCTGTGCCCGCTTGGCTTGGCAGTGGCCGGGCGGCACCCTCTTATTGTTCGGGGGCAGGCGGGCCGAAGTCCCGCTGGGCGTATTGTGTATCTTTGCTAGGAACCGAATTCCCGCGAAAACCTGCTTTTCGCTCAACTATATAAGTATCTGACCAGTGGCTTGTTCAACTTGTTCTTCCGGCGGAGGCTGCGGCACCAAGCCGGGCGGCTGCAAATCCAACGGGGGCTGTAGCACCGGTGGCTGCAACCGCCTCAATGTCTTCGATTGGCTTCAGGATGTGGAGGTACCCGACTCGTTTGCCGGCTTCGACCTCGTAGAAGTGCGCTTCAAAGGCGGCCGCAAAGAGTTTATGCGCAATAACCTGCGCCTGCCCCTCGTAACCGGCGATGCCGTAGTAGTGGATGCCGCCGGCTCGGGCTGGCACCTGGGCCACGTGAGCCTGAAAGGCGAACTGGTGCGCCTGCAAATGCGCAAAAAGAAAGTCCCGACCGACTCAAAGGAAATTCGCAACATTCTGCGCGTGGCTACGCCCGACGACGAGGAGCGCTGGCAGGCCGTGCGCGACCTCGAAACCGGCACAATGTTCCGGGCGCGCGCCATGGTGAGCGAGCTGCGCCTGCGCATGAAGCTGAGCGACGTGGAGTATCAGGCCGACCGCACGCGGGCGCTGTTCTACTATTCGGCCGACGACCGGGTGGACTTCCGCGAGCTCATCCGCCGGCTGGCCGACGAGTTTCGGGTGCGCGTGGAGATGCGCCAGATTTCGCTGCGGCAGGAGGCCGGCCGCATCGGCGGCCTGGGCATCTGCGGGCGCGAGCTGTGCTGCTCCACGTGGCTGACCGACTTCAAAACCGTGAGCACCACCGCTGCCCGCTACCAGAACCTGAGCCTGAACCCGCAGAAGCTGGCCGGCCAGTGCGGCCGCCTAAAGTGCTGCCTCAACTACGAGCTCGATGCCTACCTCGACGCGCTAAAGGACATTCCGCAGGTGCAGCGCCCGCTGAAAACCAGCAAGGGCGAGGCATTTTTGCAGAAAACCGACATTTTCCGCCGCCGCATGTGGTTCGCCTTCAAGGGCGACAACAACTGGGTGATGCTCGATACGGCCCGCGTGCGCGAGCTGTTGGAAATGAACAAGCGCGGCGAGCTGATTGAAAGCCTGCTGCCGCCCCGCGAGGAAGCTCCCGAGCCCGAAGTATCGGCCATCGTGGAAGGCTCGCTCGACCGGCTCGACGACAAAATCAAGTCGAGTGGCAAGCGTAGCAAGCGCAAGAAAAACCGCGGCGAAGAAGCTGCCGCCCCGGCCGAACCCCGCGCCCCGCGCGAAGGCCGTGAACCCCGCGCCGCCC
>NZ_BAAGZM010000412.1:0-3852 GCF_054778495.1 Hymenobacter agri | reverse complement strand
AGCAGGGCACGCAGGCTGTCGGCCGGGCGCGTCTGGGCCTGCGCGGGGGTGAGCAGCGCCCCGCTACCTATCCATAACGCGAGTAATAATGCTCGTTTCATCGCTGCTTCCTAGTACCCCGGTTCAATGCTGTTCTTCGTGCCGCGCCCCGGTCAGGCGGGTATCACGGGTAAGGCGGATTAATGACCAGCCCGAAGGTGCCGCTCAGCATCAGCTGGTCGGGGCCCGCGCTTCGGGCGCTGGTCAGCACCACCCGCCAGGCGCGCTTGCCGTTAATCGGTGCGGGGTCCAGCGTTGGGCCTTCCAGCACGCGCACGCCGGGCCCGAGGGCCGCGATGGCATCGTTCAGGTCCTGCCGGTTGGTGTCGTCGTTCGGGTTGTCCGCCGTCTTCTCCACCTCCGCAAACGGCACGTCCAGGTCGGCTCCTTTGCCCGCCACAAACCGAACCTCCCGGTTCCGGCCGGCCATCTTCATCGAGTACGTCTTTGGCGCGGCGGCGATGGGGGCCGGCAAGCCGGTGTTGCCCAGCACTTTCTGGAAGTAGTTGGTAGCGGCATCGTCGCACTTCGCTTCCGTGGTGTACCGGTGCTCAAGCACCGCATTGCGGCGCAGCTTCACTTTCGGAGTAAGCGGCACGAATTCGTCGTCCGCATCGGGCGGCGGCACGCTGATGCCGGCACTGATTACCCGGTGCGGGTGGCGCGTGCAGGCCCCGCCCGTCAGCAGCAGCATTACCCCTAACAGCAATTGGTACGTTTTCATCTCAATCGGTTTACCAGTTAGTAATCAACCCATAGCCCCGCCGCATTCGCCTACTGCCCGCCCGGCTAGCGCACCACCGGGTACGGCGGGTTAATCACCAGCCCCAGCACGTTGCCCGCGGCATCGGCCAGCGTGGCAATTTCCATCTCGTCTTTGGCCAGCGATTTTGGGGGTTTGTGCGGTGGTTTCACCCCGCTGCAGCCGTGATGCTTTATCAGGTCGTCGTAGGTTGCCTTCAGCTCGGCGCTGGCGCCCGGCACCTCCCAGTAGATGATGGTGTGCGTGCTGCCATCTTCGGTGGCCACGCACAGCAGGGCCATGTTCGTTAGTAGCCGATAGGGGTAGGTGGTGTCGCCCAGCAGCGCTTCGTAAAACGCTTTGGTTTTGGCCAGCTGGGCCGCGTCGGCGACTCCCAACTCAATTATGGCCGGCCGTAACACCTTGCCTTTGAGTACCTGCGGAGTGGGAGTTTGCATAATAAGAAGCGTAAGACATAAGAAGCGGCCCATTGCCACCACAGCTACCGCCATAGGTTGGCCCATTAAGCCGGTTGCTCAACCTATCGAAAGTTAAATATACATCTTTTTATAAATAATCACAATTTTTTATCAGCATTGTTACATCACCTGCATTTGTGCCAACGTGTGCCCCCGGCCGGGAATTGATTGGTGCTGCCTGGTCGGCGTAGTTGGCGAGGCAACTGTTGGATCAGCCCTTTGTCGATGCCCGTAGCCGATATTTGTCTCTCCGCTACTCCTTCGTTTTCAACGCATGAAAAAACACTTTCTCCTACTCCCGGCGCTGGGCGCGGCCCTTACCGGCTGCCCCTCCAACTCGCTGAAAACCGCCGGCTCGGCCGACGGCAAGCCCGACGTGCTGCACGCCGCCCTCGATACCACCGTGGCGCCCGGCGACGACTTCTTCACCTACGCCAACGGCACCTGGCTGAAAAACAACCCCATTCCGGCCTCGGAAAGCAGCATGGGCATCGGCAAAAAAGTGCAGGACGAAGTGTACGGCCGCCTGCGCCAGACCAGCATCGAAGCCGCCGCGGCCAACGCAGCGCCCGGCAGCAACCAGCAGAAAATCGGTGATTTCTGGGCCGTGGGCATGGACTCGGTGAAGGCCGACCGGTTGGGTGCGGCCCCGCTGAAAGCCGAGCTCGACCGCATCGCGGCCCTGAAAACCGCGGCCGACGTGCCCGGCGTTATCGCCCAGCTGGTTCCGCTGGGCGTGCGCGCGCTCATTGGCCCCGGCGTGTACCAGGATGCCAAGAAGAGTGACCAGATGGCGCTCTACCTCAACCAGGGCGGCCTGGGCCTGCCCAACCGCGACTACTACTTCAACACCGACGCGCGCACCAAAAACATTCGCGCCGAGTACGTGAAGCACGTGGCCAACACGTTCCAGCTGCTGGGCCAGGATGCCGCCACGGCCGCCGCCAACGCCGCCCGCGTGATGGCCCTGGAAACCACGCTGGCCAAGTCGTCGCGCAAGCTGGAGGCCCTGCGCGACCCGTACGCCAACTACCACAAAATGAGTCTGGCGCAGCTCGACAAGCTCACGCCAGGCCTGAGCTGGAAACCCTGGCTGGGCCAGATGGGCGTGGCCGGGCTGGATTCCGTCATCGTGGGCCAGCCCGAGTTTTACCAGACGGCCGCGCAGCTATTGAAAACCCAGCCAATTGACGACTGGAAAGCCTACTTCAGCTGGCAGCTGGCGCGCACGTTTGCGCCCACGCTCAGCAGCGGCTTCGTGAACGAGAATTTCCACTTCTACGGCACGGTACTGCGCGGGGCCAAGGCCCTGCGCCCGCGCTGGAAGCGGGTGCTCGACATGCAGGAAGATGCCCTGGGCGACGCGCTGGGCCAGCTTTTCGTGAAGGAATACTTCAAGCCCGAAGCCAAAGCCCGCTACGACACACTGGTGAAAAACATGGTAACGGCCTTCGGCGAACACATCCGGAAAGTGGACTGGATGAGCGCGCCCACCAAAGTGGTGGCCCTCGACAAGCTGCACAAAATCACGCCCAAAGTGGGCTACCCCAACAAATGGAAGGACTACTCCACCCTGAAAATTGACCGCAGCTCGCTGGCCGAAAACGTGATGCGCGCCAACCAGTGGCAGTACCAGTACGCTCTCAACAAGCTGGGCAAGCCCGTGGACCGCACCGAGTGGGACATGACGCCGCAGACCTACAACGCCTACTACAACCCTTCGAACAACGAGATTGTGCTGCCCGCCGCCGCCTTCGCCGTGCCCGGCCTGCTCGACGCCGACGCCGACGACGCGCTGGTGTACGGCTACGCCGGGGCCAGCACCATCGGCCACGAGCTCACCCACGGCTTCGACGACGAGGGCAGCCAGTTCGACGCCAAGGGCAACCTGCACGAGTGGTGGAGCAAGGACGACCGCAAACGCTTCAACCAGCGCGTGGCCGGCATTGTGAAGCAGTTCAACGGCTACACCCTGCTCGATTCGCTGCACATCAACGGCAAGGCCACGGCCGGCGAAAACATTGCCGACCTCGGCGGTATCGTCATCGGCCTCGATGCCTTCAAGAAAACCAAACAGTACAAGGAAGGCAAGAAAATCAACGGCCTCACGCCCACGCAACGCTATTTCCTCGGCTACGCCCTGGGCTGGCAGAACCACACGCGCGACGAGGCCCTGGCCTCGCAGCTGCTCACCGACGTGCACTCGCCCGCCCAGTACCGCGTGAACGGCCCAATGGCCGACGTGCCCGCCTTCTACGAAGCCTTCGGCGTGAAGCCCGGCCAGAAGCTCTACCGGCCCGACTCGACGCGGGTGGTGATTTGGTAAGCGGGCCGCGGGTCAAATTTGAACGTCATGCTGCGCCTCCGCTCAGTATGACGTTCTTTTCTTTCCTCCACATACCCCTACTCCTACGGCCCCTGCCGGCGCGGCTTTCGCCACCGCCGCAGGGGCCGTACCTTTGCGTCGTGCAAACCCCTCCCGCCCCCTATCTCACGCCCGAGGCGCTGACCACCTTCATCCGCACGGCGCTGGCCGAGGACGTGGGCGACGGCGACCACTCGGCTCTGGCTTCCATTCCGGCCGATGCCCGC
>NZ_BAAGZM010000411.1:0-3852 GCF_054778495.1 Hymenobacter agri | reverse complement strand
GCCCAGTCCGCGCCACCAGCCGCCGGGCCCGCTGCGGGGCCAGCGTGGGTGCGGCGTGGCGTTGCGCGTCCAACGGTTCGTTGAGTGCGTCGGCAATGTCCTGGTCCGGAAATAAATGCTGCTTTTGAAACTGCCGCAGCCAGCGGTTGCGCTCGGCCACGATGCGGGCGTTGTTCTTGCCCAGCACCAGCCCGCGCGGCTGGTTGGGGATGATGGCCAGCGTCACGGTTTGGGCCAGGGAGAGGTAGTCGGGCGGCTGCTGGAAGTAGAGCAGCGCGGCCGACTTCACGCCCTCGATGTTGCCACCGTAGGGCACCAGATTCAGGTAGAGCTGCAGGATTTCGGCCTTGCTGTAATGAACTTCGAGCTGCACGGCGCGCAGCATTTCCAGCAGCTTGTTGCCGAAGGTGCGCTCTTTGGGTTCCAGCAGGCGGGCCACCTGCATGGTGATGGTGCTGGCCCCGGTGGTGCGGCCCTTTTTGAAAATGTTGCGGCCCGCCGCCTGCGCAATGGCCACCGGGTTCACCCCAAAATGGTAGCGGAAATACCGGTCTTCTTTATTGATGATGGCCTGCTGCAAGGCCGGCGTTATCTCGGCCAGTTCGGTTTTCATGCGCCATTTCTGGGTAGGGTTCAGGAAGGCGTGGAGCACGCTGCCATCGGCGGCCAGCACGATGGGGGAGTAGCGCGGGGCAGGCGGCAGGGGAAAGGCGCGGTCAAGGGCGAAGGCGAGCAGGGGTAGAACGAGTAGAGACGCATATTTGCGTCTCGTCGTTGAACGACCCGAAAGGCGCTTTCGCAGCCGTTGCCAATGTGTTGTTTGCCTCTGTATCATTTGTCGTTCAACGACGAGACGCAAATATGCGTCTATACACCTTGCATGGAAGACGAGAAATTTGACAGCCGTTTTCGAATAGAGTCGGCTCGGTGGGCAGGCTATGACTACAGCCAGAGCGGCGTGTATTTCGTGACCCTCTGCACACTCAACCGAGCTAGGTATTTCGGCGAAATCATCTTGCCAACCGGCCGATGGGAAGAGGCTGAATTAGCGCCGTCCGTGCAAGCACATATTGCGCGTGAGTGCTGGCTACAAATTCCAATTCGGTTTCCGTTCGTGGTACTCGATGCCTTTGTCATAATGCCCGACCATGTCCACGGTATTTTAATTTTTGACAAGCCGGAAGAGAAACGGCCCGCGCTGAACTACCAGAATTCTTTCGGGCCGCAACGTGAGAATCTGGCGGCGGTTATTCGTGGATTCAAAGCGGGAGTCAGCGCGGCGATTAAGCAGCGGGGTTTGGAATTTGGCTGGCAAAGCCGGTTCCACGACCGGGTAGTTCGAAATGACGTCGAGCTAGAAAAGATTCAGCGCTACATCGCCGATAATCCGGTGCGTTGGAAACACGAGCAATTTGCAGAGGAAGGATTGTTTCGCTGAACGAGGTAGAGACGCAATTATGCGTCTCTACCGCACCCGCACCACGCCGGCCCCGTTGTAGCTGTGATACTCCGCGTTATACATCGCATCGGCATTCACCGGCCCCAGCTTAAACGTGCCTTTGCTCACGGCCCGGCATAAATAATAAAAATGCTGCGGCGTACCCGTGGCGGTGGCAAACAGGTTAATCCGGTCATCGCGCACGTCCAGGTAATCGGGCGTTGCGGCGTCCTTCGCCCAGCTTAGCTCACGGAGGGGACCGATACGCGGGTTTTCGATTTCGAGGCCGGCGGGGAGCAGGTCGGTCACGGCTACGTTTTTGATGACGCCGGCGGCTTCGCCGGCTTCCAGCGTCAGCTTCACCACCACCAGGTCGTTCTGGCGGAAGGTGGGGGTACCCAGCGGGGCACCGTCGCGGGTGAGGAACTGGCGGCGCACTTTCAGGTAGGCGTCTTCCTCGTGCACCTGGCCGCTGGCTGAGATGCCCTCGGTTTCCCAGAAGTAGTAGAGGCTGCCCTTGCCGGCGCTGCGGATGCTCAGGTTGCGGTTGGCCACGTTGCGCAGGGTCAGGTCTTTGCCGTCGAAGGTTCCTGCTGACTTGCCGTCGATGAACAGGGTGGCGGTGGCGGTGCTGCGGGCGTTTTGGCGGGCTATTTTGCCCAGGGCCAGCAGGGCGAAGGCGCGCTCCTGGGTGTTGAGCCAAGGGGCGGCTTTGAGCTGGCGGCTGAGCTGGCGGGCCAGCGTGGGCACCTGCGGGTGGTTGGGGTCGGTGCTGACGAGGGCGTTGAGAATCAAGCCCTCGTCGCGGATGGGGGAGTAGAACGAGCCGTCGAGGGCGCGGCGGGTGGGGCGCTCGCTGCCGAAGCGGGTGGGCAGCAGCTCGCGGTAGGCGCGCTGGTTGCCGAGCAGGCTTTGGGTGCAGGCCAGCAGCACTTTGGAGTCTTCGGTGAGCAGGGGGCGGTTGGCGCGGTAGTAGTTCAGGGCCACGGGGTCCTGGCGGCCGGCCAGGGCGAGGACGTAGAGCGAGTAGGCGATTTCCTTGCTGGCTATCGTGCGCTGGCGGGCGATGTTGCTGACGTCGAAGTACTGGTAGGGCTCGGTTTCGCGCTTTTTCAGGCGGAAGGCCAGGTATTTCAGCACCTTGTCGAGGACGGATTTATTCACCGCGAAGCCGGCCTGCTGGGCTTCCTGCAGGAAATGGGCGGCGTAGGCGGTGGCCCACCAGTTGTCGTAGTCGCCGCCCGGCCAGTAGCTCAGGCTGCCGTTGTAGAGCTGCATCGCCTCAATCTTGCGAATGGCTTCCTGCACGTGGTAATTCGGATTGTAGCGCTGGGCCTTGGCGGCGGCCCCGGTTTTCTGCTGCAAAGTGGCCGCCAAATCGGCGTAGTACAGCTGCGGGAAGGCGGCCGACACGGTTTGCTCCAGGCAGCCGTAGGGGTATTGCAGCAGGTAGCGCAAATCCTTGCTGAACTCCGTGAGCGGCGAGCGGCTCACCACCAGCCGACTGCTGAGCGAGGTGGGCAGGAAATCGGTTTTCAGGTTGAGCGGGAGCGTGGCCCCGCCGGCAATTATGCCGCTGCCGGCGCGCTTTTCGAGCGAGGCGGCGGGACGAATAGGAATTTCTGTTATTTCTGTAAAGGCTTCAGTTGCTTCAGATGCAGACCTGATAACGGTTTTGAAAGTGACGTTGAGCTTCGGATTGCCAATTGACTCTGCTACTGCTGGAAATATAACTCGCTTTTCAGCAAACGGAGCAAGGTCAAAAGCGCCCGTCCCAACGCTGTAAACAATAGAATGCTCTTTAGCATAAGGCCCACTAGCAAAGCCTAAGCATTGGTCCCCGTCAACTGTCAAAAATGGATAACCCTTAATTATTTTATTGGTCGTATTCGTTAGCGTCACTACCACGCCAACGGTATCGCCGGGGCTCATAAACCGCGGCAGCGCCGTGGAAATCACCACCGGGTCGGCCACTTTCATCGTGGCTTCGGCCGAGCTGAAGGCATCGTCCTTATAGGCCACGGCCATGATGCGCAGCGCCCCGCTGAACTGCGGCACGCGCACCCGGTAGCGCACCTTGCCATCGCTGTCGGCGGTGAGCACGCCGCTCCATTTCGACACCAGCTTCACGCGGCGGTTGGGCACGGGGTTGGTGCGGCGGCGCAGGTCGGCGGCGTCGCCGCCGCTGCTGCTCGTGCCCAGCTCCGGCAAAATGAACGGGTACACGTCGAAGGCCGCTACTTCGAGGGCGCGCTTCTGGTAGAAGTAGGCGTGCGGGTCGGGCGTCTGGTAGTTGTTGCGCTGCAAAATGCCCTCGTCCACCACGGCCAGCGTGACCTGCGCGCGCGGGGCGGTGCTGATTTCCACGGTTTGCCAGGTTTGGGAGCGGCTGGCGGCCGGCGCGGCCAGGGTCA
>NZ_BAAGZM010000410.1:0-3856 GCF_054778495.1 Hymenobacter agri | reverse complement strand
TTCCGGGCGCAGCTGCGGCACCCGGCCATCCGGGCCGTGCGCGGCGGCGGCTTGCTGATGGCCGTGGAGTTTGATTCGTTCGAGCTACTCAAGCCCATCATCGACCGGGCGCTGGAGCACGAGGGCATTCTTACCGACTGGTTCCTGTTCTGCGACAACTCCCTGCGCCTGGCCCCGCCGCTCACCATCGCCGACGAGGAGATTGACGAAGCCTGCGCGGCTCTGCTGCGCGCCATTGCGCACATAACCGGCGAGTAGGAGCGGCCCCCAACGCAACCGGCCCGCCGGGGCAGCCTACTTAGCAGGCTGCCCCGGCGGGCCTGTACGATACTGAATAACCGCTAATTAACGTTGACCACCGGGCGCGGCAATTCGTTGTAGTTCAGGAACTGGTTGCTTTCTTCCTTGATGCGTTCGCGTGGGTGGCCGTCCTTCACGCCCTGCGAAATTTTGCGCACGAGCACGCCCACAATGGCCTTACGGAAGCCCAGCTTCTCGGCCATCATAATGCAAAAATCCATTTCTGTCTCGTCCACAATGCCATCGGCGAGCATCATATCGACTAGGTCGAATATCTGGTCGAACCGTTCCGAATCGTTGGTGGGCAGGTCGTTGCTGGTACCCTTGGCACCCGATACCAGAGCCTGTACTTCGGAAGAACTAATGCCATTCTTCTTGCCAACCGCAATGATAAAGTTCATTTCCCGCGCGTCGATATGTCCGTCGGCTTTCGCCAGTGCCGCGAGATTCAGCAAATGACCCTTTATTTTTTTTGCTTGCTCATTTTCGAAAAAACCGAACATAAACGTGGGAATTAGGGGGTGAAAAGATGATTTTTTAATCGAAATCCCGATTTTATTGGTAAGATACACGGAAATCTGACTGATTGCTACGGGTATCATACCCAAATCAGAAAAGTGCTAATTGCTTGTTTTACGCCATTCTTGACCCGGTAGTTGAGGGTTTGCATTCATTTCGCCAACTTTGCGGGGTTTGCGCGCCGTTTGCGCGCCTGCTTGCTATATGAATGTTCAGATGAAGAGAATTGCGGTTTTTACGAGTGGGGGCGATGCGCCGGGCATGAATGCCGCCATCCGGGCGGTGGTGCGCACGGCCACTTACCACGGTATTGAGGTGTACGGTATTATGCGGGGCTACAGCGGCATGATTAAGGGCGAGTTTGTGCGCCTCGACTCGGCCTCGGTATCCAACACGGTGCAGAAAGGCGGCACGATTCTGAAATCGGCTCGCAGCCAGAAGTTTATGACCAAGGAAGGCCGCCAGCAGGCGTTCGACCAACTGGTGAACAACGGCATCGAAGGCCTCGTGGCCATCGGCGGCAACGGCACGTTCACCGGCGCTACCATCTTTGAAGAAGAATTCGGCATTCCGACGGTGGGTGCGCCCGGCACCATCGACAACGACCTGTACGGCACCGACTACACCATCGGCTACGATACGGCCGTGAATACGGCGCTGGAGTGCATCGATAAGATTCGCGACACGGCCGACTCGCACGACCGCTGCTTTTTTGTGGAGGTGATGGGCCGCGACTCGGGCTACATCGCCATTCCGTGCGCCATCGGCGGTGGGGCCGAAATCGTGATGATTCCGGAAACCCAGATGAGCACCGATGTGGTGATTGATACGCTGCAATCGGGCTGGCAGCGCTCCAAAACCTCGTTCATCGTGATTGTGGCCGAGGGCGACGAGCCCGGCAACGCCACCCAGGTGGCCACCCGCGTGAAGGAAGCCATCCCGCAGCTCGATACCCGCGTGACCATTGTGGGCCACATTCAGCGCGGCGGCTCGCCCACGGCGGCCGACCGCCTGCTGGCCTCGCAGCTCGGCATCGCCGCCGTGGAGGGCCTGATGAACGGCATGCGCAACGTGATGGCCGGCATCATTGATAAGAAGCTGGTGTACACGCCGTTTAGCGATACCATCAATAAGAAGAAGCTCATCAACCAGAGCTTCATGCGGATGGTGGAGATTTTGAGCGTATAGCGTCTAAGGGAAGTAGAAAGGAAGTCATGCTGAGCTTGTCGAAGCATCTCTACCGCAAGAGTAAATGAATTACTTACGCGGTAGAGATGCTTCGAAAAGCTCAGCATGACGTTCTTTTTTCTGGTTCTATTGACCGCTTAAATCCACCCATTGGTAGGCCGCGTCGCGGCGCAGCCAAGTGAGCTGGCGTTTGGCGTAGTGGCGGGTATTGCGCTGGAGCAGGCGTACGGCTTCGGCCCAGTCGTATTCGCCATCGAGATAGCCGAAAATTTCGGTGTAGCCCACGGTTTGCAGGGCGTGGTGGTGGCGGTAGGGCAGCACGGCGCGCACTTCGTCGAGCAGGCCGGCGGCCAGCATGTGCTCCACACGCAGGTTGATGCGCTGGTACAGCTCCTCGCGCTCGCGGGTGAGGGCCACTTTCACGTTGCGGAATAGTGGGTTCTCGGGTGGCGGGCCGCCGCGGTGGAAGCTGGAAAATGGCCGCCCGGTGCTGCGGGTGATTTCGAGCGCGCGCACGATGCGCTGCGGGTTTTGCTGGTCGATGCGGGCGTGGGCTACGGGGTCGGTTTCGGCCAGCTCGGCTACGAGGTGGGGCAGGCCGTGGGCGGCTAGCTCGGCGTGGAGCTGGGCGCGCACTTCGGGTGGTACGTCGGGCAGGGCGTCGAGGCCATCGGTTACGGCTTGCACGTAGAGGCCCGAACCGCCGGTGAGGATGACGACGGGATGCGTTTGGAACAGTTTGGCTAAAACCGCGTGGCAGTCGGTGGCGAAGCGGCCGGCGCTGTAGTCTTCGGCAATGCTGTGGCTGTCGATAAAATGGTGGGGCACGCCCTGCATCACGGCGGGCGTGGGCTTGGCCGTGCCGATGCTGAGCTCACGGAAGAACTGGCGCGAGTCGGCCGACACGATTTCGGTACCGAGCTGCTGGGCCAACTGCACGCATAAGGCCGTTTTGCCCACGGCCGTGGGGCCGGCAATGGTGAGCAGCACGGGGCGCGGGTCAGCTGCCGTGGGGACAAGCTGGGCGAGGATGGATTCGGGAAGCAGGGACAATTCGTAAACTGACTGATAGGTTAAAAGGGCTGTCATCCTGAGCGGAGCGAAGGACCTTATCACGTTAAACGAAAACGGTTGTGACGTGATAAGGTCCTTCGCTCCGCTCAGGATGACAGACGTTAACGCCGCCGCCTTACGGCTCCAGCGGCTCGGGCATGTCGGGCTCGATTTTGGGCGGCTCGAAGCGGGTGATGCGGAACTCGACGCGGCGGTTGAGGCGGCGGGTGGCTTCTTGCTCGTTGCTGGCAATGGGCTCGGACCCGCCCAGGCCCAGGCCGGTAATGCGGGATGCTTCCACGCCGTGGCTCACGAGGTAAGCCATCACAGCCGACACGCGCTGCTCGCTGAGAATGACGTTTTTCTCGGGTGGGCCTACGTTGTCGGTGTGGCCGCGCAGCTCGATGTGCAGGCCGGGATTATCAACTAGCAAGCGCACCAGCCGGCCCAGGGCGGGGTAGGAGGTGGGCAGCAGCACAGCCTTGCTTTGCTCGAACTGCACTTGGGCCAAAGACAAGGTTTCACCCACGGCCAGCGGGCGCAGCAGGATGTCGCGCAGCAGCGGGCCGGGCGCGGCGGGCCAGGTGCTGTCGGCGGGGAAATAGCCGGGGTGCTCGGCATGGTAGCCGTAGGCGCGGCCGGGGGAGGTGCTGGTGTAGGCGAAATCTCCTTTCGCCGAGAGCAGCACGCCCACGCTGCTTTCGGGGCGGGTAAGGCGCAGGCTGGCGGCGGGCAGCGGCAGAAAAGTAGTAGCGTCGAGCACGCGGCCTTCCCAGGTGGCGGTGGTGGGCAGGGG
>NZ_BAAGZM010000409.1:0-3859 GCF_054778495.1 Hymenobacter agri | reverse complement strand
GCCGACGGCCGCGAAATTCTGGTGCCATTGCCCGTGGCCGGCCTGATGTCGGACCAGCCCGGGGCCAACGTGGCAGCCGCCTACGCCGCCGTCGATGCGCTGTCGAAGGAGTTGGGCTCGCCGCTGGGCGCGCCGTTTATGACGCTTTCGTTTATGGCTCTACTCGTTATTCCCAGTCTGAAACTGAGCGACAAAGGCTTGTTCGATGGCCAGCAGTTCGCGTTTGTGGACGCGGTGGAATAAGGCCCGACGCAATTTTTAGCGCGGTTTCTGCGTAGGGAGCGGAGTTTGCCCCGCCCGCCGTTGAACGTTACTCGTCGGGAGTCGTTCAACGGCGGGCGAGGGCAAACTCCGCTCCCTACTGCTTATGAAACTGCTGCCTCTCCCCTCCCCCCTGCGCTTCGCCGGCTGCTTGATGTTGCTGGCACTGCTACCAACGCTCCCCGTCGCCGCGCAGAAATACCGCACCGCCGCCGGCCTGCGCAGCGACGGCAGCAGCTACGGCCTCACCGTGCAGCAGGTGTTTCTGCCCAAGGCTACCGTGGAAGGGCTGGCCATGTTCGCGCCCCGCGAGCGCACCTACACCGTGCTGGCCGAGCGGCACTTCGGCATCCTCGGCCCCAGCCTGAACTACTACTTCGGGGCCGGCGCGCACTACGGCAACAACCGCGACTCCGGCGACTTCTGGGGCTTCGATGGCATCGTAGGGGCCGAATACAAAATCGCCTTCACCCGCCTCGTTGTGTCCTTCGACTTCAAGCCCACCATCGAATACCACGCCGACGACTGGAACCGCTTCCCTACGGCGCTGTCACTGCGCTACGTCATCGTCCGGGAGAAAAACGGCGGCATCTTCCACGGGCTGTTCGACCGGTTCCGGAAAGATTAAAAAAAAGCCCCGCCTTCGGAATGAAAGCGGGGCTTTTTTGTGCGTTGCGGAAACGCTTACTGGAAACGCTTTTCCAGCAGCTTGCGCATTTTTTCTTCGGTCAGCGGCTTGGTTAGGTACTCCACGTTGGGGTACTGGGCCACGCGGGCGGTGTCGGCACCGTGCATCGAGGTCGTGAGCACGGCCATCACCGTTTGTTCCTGCACGGGCTGGGGCAGGGCGTTGTAGAGTTCCAGAAACTCAAAGCCTGATACGCCGGGCATTTTCAGGTCGACGAACACGAGGTCAGGCTTTTGGCCGTCGGCCGCCTGCTCGCCCCACAGCTGCTCGAACGCCTCGTCGGCGCGCGAGAAGGTGCTCACCTGGTTGGCCACAGCCAGCCGGCCCAGCAAACGGTTGTTGAGGAAGCTGGTGGTTTCGTTGTCGTCAACGAGTACAATGTGGTTCAAATTGGCGGACATAGATTACGATGATATTGCTAGCAAATACGAAGATACGAACCCCACTGCGCGCCCGCAACGCGCCGGCCGGCTACAGCCAGCCCTGTGCCCGCATCCAGTCGTCGTTGTAGATTTTGCCGAGGTAGCGCGTGCCGTGGTCGGGCAGCACAATTACCATCGTATCACCCTCTTTGAGGTGTTCGCGGGCATACTCCAGCGCGCCGTGCACAGCTGAGCCGCAGCTCCAGCCCACAAACAGGCCTTCTTCCTTGGCGAGGCGGCGCGTCATCAGGGCCGCGTCCTGGTCGGTTACTTTGATGAACTGGTCAATCACGTCGAAGTCGACGTTTTTGGGCAGAATGTCTTCGCCGATGCCTTCGGTTTTGTAGGGGTAAATCTCGTTTTCGTCGAAGATGCCCGTTTCCTTGTATTTCTTGAACACCGAGCCGTAGGTGTCGAGGCCCAGCGTGAAGATGTTGGGATTCTGCTCCTTGAGGTACTTGCTCACGCCGCAGATGGTGCCGCCCGTGCCCACGCCGGCTGCCCAGTGCGTGATTTTGCCTTCCGTCTGCTCCCAGATTTCGGGGCCGGTGGTGTCGTAGTGCGCAGCGGCGTTCGAAAGGTTGTCGTATTGATTGGGGTAGAACGAGTTGGGCGTTTCCTGGCTCAGGCGGCGGGCCACCGAGTAGTAGCTGCGCGGGTCTTCGGGGGCTACGTCGACGGGACACACCACCACTTCGGCGCCCACGGCGCGCAGGATGTCCTGCTTTTCCTTGCTCTGCTTGTCGCTCATCACGAAGATGGTTTTGTAGCCCTTGGCCACGGCGGCCAGGGCCAGGCCCATGCCCGTGTTGCCGCTGGTGCCTTCGATGATGGTGCCGCCGGGCTTGAGCAGGCCAGCCTTCTCGGCATCCTCAATCATGCGGATGGCCATGCGGTCCTTCACCGAGTTGCCGGGGTTGAAATACTCGACCTTGGCCAGAATGGTGCCCTTAATGCCGTCGGTTACTTTGTTGAGCTTAACGAGGGGGGTGCGGCCAACGGCCTCAATCACGTGGTTGAAATACATCAGAAATTGATGGGTGGGGAGATGGGAGGTGAGGCCGCAAAGGTACGAATTCCGGCGGCGGGGGCCGGCGGGGCGGAATTGGTTAACACCAGTACGTCATGCCTAGACTGCGGCTGTGCCTCCGCTCAACATGATGCGCCGTTGTGTGCGCTGCATGACGTTCTAGCCAAGCGTGGCATGACGTTCAACCGATTGCCCGGGCTTTGCCTTGCCCTAGCCCCAAAATGCCCTACTTTTGCAGCACCGCTGCCCGACCGGGCGGCCGCCCCACTTCATCAACACCCAAAAAAACCTCCGAATGAGCGTTCTGGTCAATAAAGATTCCAAGGTTATCGTGCAGGGCTTCACCGGCTCCGAGGGCTCGTTCCACGCCCAGCAGATGATGGACTACGGCACCAACGTGGTGGGCGGCGTCACGCCCGGCAAGGGTGGCACCGAGCACCTGGGCCGTCCCGTGTTCAACACCGTGGCCGAAGCCGTGGAGAAAGCCGGCGCCGACACCAGCATCATTTTCGTGCCCCCGGCTTTCGCCGCCGACGCCATTATGGAAGCGGCCGATGCCGGCATCAAGGTGATTATCACCATCACCGAAGGCATTCCGACCAAGGACATGATTGCCGTGAAGCACTACCTGAAAGACCGTACGGGCATCACGATGATTGGCCCGAACTGCCCCGGCGTAATGACCGCCGGCGAGTGCAAAGTGGGCATCATGCCCGGCTTCATCTTCTCGAAAGGCAAAATCGGCATCGTGAGCAAGTCGGGCACCCTGACCTACGAAGCCGTTGACCAGCTCACCAAAGCCGGCCTGGGCCAGACCACGGCCATCGGCATCGGCGGCGACCCCATCATCGGCACCACCACCAAGCAGGCCGTGGAATTGCTCATGAACGACCCCGAAACCGAGGGCATCGTGATGATTGGCGAAATCGGCGGCGGCATGGAAGCCGAAGCCGCCCGCTGGATTAAGGAAACCGGCAACAAGAAGCCCGTCGTAGGCTTCATCGCCGGCCAGACGGCCCCTCCCGGCCGCCGCATGGGCCACGCCGGTGCCATCGTGGGCGGTGCCGACGACACGGCCGCGGCCAAAATGAAAATCATGCGCGAGTGCGGCATCCACGTGGTGGATTCGCCGGCCGAAATCGGCGAAACCATGCTGCGCGTGCTCGGCGGCAAGTAATTGCCCACTGCTGCTTCAGCTTCGAAAAGCCCCGGCCGACGCCGGGGCTTTTTTTGTGACTTCCGGCCAGTGGTCTAGCTTTGCCCGCAGCTTTTGCCTCCTTTCTTCTGCATGAAAATTCGTTTCTACCTCTTGGCCGGCAGCCTGCTGGCCGGCGCTACTGTCCGCGCCCAGACTACCCCGCCCCTGCCCACGCTGAAAGCCACCCTCGATACCGTGGCCGTAACCGGCACCACCCGCGTGCTCACGCTGGCGGCCGCGCCGGGGCCCGAGCTTGCGGT
>NZ_BAAGZM010000408.1:0-3875 GCF_054778495.1 Hymenobacter agri | reverse complement strand
CTGGCCGACTACGCCGGCCAGCAGCACCTAGTGGGCGAGGCCGGCGTGCTGCGCCGCTACCTGAATTCCGGCCGCCTGCCCAGCCTGATTTTGTGGGGCCCGCCCGGCGTGGGCAAAACCACCCTGGCCCACTTGCTGGCCTCGGAGCTGAAGCAGCCGTTTTCAGCTCTCAGCGCCATCAACGCGGGCGTGAAGGACGTGCGCGATGTGATTGAGAAGGCCAAGCGGCAGCGCGGCACGGTGCTGTTTATTGATGAAATCCACCGTTTCAGCAAGGCGCAGCAGGATGCGCTACTGGGCGCGGTGGAGCACGGCACCGTGACGCTGATTGGCGCCACGACTGAAAATCCGTCGTTCGAAGTCATCCCAGCCTTGCTCTCGCGCTGCCAAGTGTATGTGCTGGAAGCGCTGAGCGCCGACACGCTGCGCGGCTTGGTGCAAAAGGCTCTGACCGAAGACGCGGCCATGCAGCAGAAAAAAGTGGTGCTCAAGGAAGACCACGCCCTGCTGGCCCTCTCGGGTGGCGACGCCCGCAAGCTGCTCAACCTGCTCGAAATTGTGGTGCAAAGCACGCCGCCCGATAAAAAGGGCGTTATTCAGATTACTGATGCCGTGGTGCAGCAGGTGGCCCAGCGCCCGCTGGCGCGCTACGACAAGGGCGGCGAGATGCACTACGACGTCATTTCGGCCTTCATCCAATCCATCCGCGGCTCCGACCCCAACGCCGCGCTCTACTATCTGGCCGTGATGCTGGAAGGCGGCGAGGACGTGAAGTTCATTGCCCGTCGCATGCTCATCCTGGCCTCCGAAGATATCGGCAACGCCAACCCCAACGCCCTGATGCTGGCCACCAGCTGCTTCCAGGCCTGCACCGTAATCGGCCTGCCCGAGTCGGATTTGATTCTGGCCCAGACGGTTATTTACCTAGCCACGTCGCCCAAGAGCAACGCGGCCTACCTGGCCATTCGGGCGGCGCAGGCTGAGGTGAAGGCTAACGGCGTGTACCCCGTGCCGGTGCCACTGCGCAACGCCCCCACGCGCCTGATGAAACAGCTCGGCTACGGCAAGGAGTACGCCTACTCGCACAATGGCGAAGGCAACTTCGAAGAACAGGAGTTTCTGCCCGACGCGCTGAGCGGCAAGCGCTTCTACGAGCCGGGCTTGAACCCCAGCGAGGCCAAGATTCAGGAGCGACTGCGCGGCTGGTGGGGCGAGAAGTATGGGTATTAGGATTGGTGTTATGAACGAAAAAGAATGAACGTCATGCTGAGCGCAGTCGAAGCATCTCTACCGGGCTAATTACTACCACACGCGAGATGCTTCGACTGCGTTCAGCATGACGTGCTATGTAATAGGTTCGTCTATTCAGCGATAACCCCGATAACTGCCCGCGTAATCCCAACGATTCCGGCCCCGGGCCTACATTTACCTTCTCAACCTTTCAACTGCATTCATGCGTCAGTTTTTCAAATTCGTGCTGGCCACCCTCGTGGGGCTGGTCGCGTTTAGTTTTATCGGTTTTCTGATTCTGGCCGGCATCATCGGCGTAGCATCGCGCGCCGACGACAAGAAGGAAGTGGCCGCCAACTCCGTGCTCGAGCTCAAGCTGAACGAGCCGCTGACGGAGCGCGGCCGCGGCCGGGAGTTCGGCCCCTTCGGCGGCAGCGGCTCCACGGGTCTCATCGAAATCAAGGAGGCCATTCGCCGCGCCAAAACCGACGGCGACATCAAGGGCATTCTGCTGAACCTGGAGCTGGTGCAGGGCGGCATGGCCTCGCTGGAAGAAGTGCGCGACGCGCTACTCGACTTTAAGAAGTCGGGCAAGTTTGTAGTGGCCTACCACGAGGTGAGCTCCGAGAAGAGCTTCTACCTGTCGTCCATCGCCGACGAGATTTACCTGCACCCGCAGGGCACGCTCGAATTCAACGGCCTGAGCTCGGAGGTGATGTTCTACAAGCGCCTGTTCGACAAGGCCGGCATCGAGCCCTACATCTTCCGCGTGGGCTCGTTCAAGAGCGCCGTGGAGCCGTTTTTCCGCGAAAACTTCTCTGACTCGGCCCGCTACCAGACGGTGTCGTTCCTGAACTCCATCAACAACCACATGATTGGCCAGGTGGCCAAGTCGCGCGGCATCGCGCCCGAGCGCCTGAAGGTGATTTCCGACTCGATGCTGGTGCACAACGCCCCCGACGCCTTGCGCCTGAAGATGGTGACCAAACTTGGCTACTTCGATGAGGTGCAGGACTATTTGCGCGGCAAGCTGGGCCTGGCCAAAGACAAAAAGCCGAACCTGGTAAGCCTGAGCGACTACGCCGACGGCGACAAGGCCGACGAAAAAGACGGCAACACCAGCGGCAACCGCATTGCCGTGATTTACGCCGAGGGCGACATCGTGACCGGCAAGGGCTCCGACGACAACATCGGCAGCACCAAGTTTGCCGAGGCCATCCGCAAGGCCCGCCTCGACGACAAGGTGAAGGCCGTGGTGCTGCGCATCAACTCGCCCGGCGGCTCGTCGCTGGCGTCCGACATCATCTACCGCGAAGTGGTGCTGACCAAAAAAGTGAAGCCAATTATTGCCAGCATGAGCGACGTGGCGGCCTCGGGCGGCTACTACATTGCCATGGCCTGCGACACCATTGTGGCGCATCCGAACACCATCACGGGCTCCATTGGCGTGTTTGGCGTGCTGCCCAACATTCAGCCGCTGCTGGCTGATAAGCTCGGCATCACCGTCGACCGCGTGACGACCGGCAAGTTCTCCGACCTGCCCACCATCACCCGCCCGCTCTCCGATTTCGAAAAGCGTACGCTGCAAGGCGAAGTGAACAACATCTACGCCGACTTCACCAGCAAGGCCGCGCAGGGCCGCCACATGCCCGTCGAACGCCTGCGCCGCATCGCCTCGGGCCGCGTCTGGAGCGGTATCGAAGCCAAAGGCAACGGTCTGGTCGATGTGCTGGGCGACTACCAGGATGCCCTCAACATTGCCGCCGCCCGCGCCCACCTCAAGGCCGACGACTACAAGGTGCAGCGCCTGCCCCGCCAACGCTCGTCGTTCGAGGCCCTCATGGCTCGCTTCGGCGGCGACAGCGAGGCCGAAGTGAAGGCCCGCGCCATCAAGGCCGAGCTGGGGCCGCTGTACCCGGCCTACGCGCAGTACCAGCAGCTGATGCAGCTGCGCGGCGTGCAGGCTAAGCTGCCGTATTCGATTGATATTCAATAAAATTTATCAGTAGCCTGTCATCCTGCGCTTGCGAAGGACCTTGTCACGTTTGAGCGATTATCGTTCAGCGGTGATAAATTCCTTGGCAAGCGCAGGATGACAGTTTTTTACCCTGACCCTTATGCTCTCCCAACTCCAAGAAGCCGCTTCCTACATTCAGGCCAACTCGGCCAACTTTCAGCCCGAAATCGGCATCATTCTCGGCACTGGCCTCGGGGCGCTGGCCCGGGAGGTTGAAATCGAGCACGAAATCAACTACGCCGATATTCCGCATTTCCCGCTGAGTACCGTGGAAAGCCACGCCGGACGGTTGCTGCTGGGCCGCATGGGCGGCAAAAAGGTGGCCGTGCTGCAAGGCCGCTTCCATTATTACGAGGGCTACACCATGCAGCAGGTGGCCATGCCGGTGCGCGTGCTCAAGCTGCTGGGCATCGCCAACCTGCTGGTGAGCAACGCCGCCGGTGGCCTGAACCCCGACTTCAAGCTGGCCGATTTGATGCTGATTGACGACCACATCAACCTGCAGCCCGGCAACCCGCTCATCGGTCCCAACCTCGACGAGCTGGGCCCACGCTTCCCCGACATGTTTGCCCCCTACGACGCCGGCCTGCTGGCCCGCGCCGAAGCCGCGGCCGCTGCGCTGGGCCAG
>NZ_BAAGZM010000407.1:0-3900 GCF_054778495.1 Hymenobacter agri | reverse complement strand
GGCAGCCCCACCGGCCGGGCCCTGGCCGCCGGCCTGCCCCGCGCTCGCTTCGGACTGCTGCCCAATACGGGCCATCCGTTGGAGCATGCGAATCTGGAAATGCTTGCTAACCGTGTTCGAGCATTCGCACAAGCAAACCAGAACGCAGTGACATGAAAAAAGCCCGCTACTTAGCGGGCTTTTTTGGTTCGGACGTTGTGGCCGGGCGCTTCTTATCGGTGGTGATGAGCAGGGCCAGCGCCGTGAGGGCGGCCCGCAGCAGCCATTTGTTGCGCGTATTCATCGGGCTCGGGAGAAAAGGGTGTTGTTGCTTTCGACCTTCAAGTCGCAGGTGGCGCCGCTGATGCGCTCGCCGCAGGTGGTGCCCACAATGCGCCCGTTTTCGAAGTTGAAGAAGCACATGGGGCAGTTGCTGCCCGTGAGGGTGTAGCGCTCGGCGTTGGGGCGCAGATAGTAGGTGTTGTCGCCGCCCGTGTTCAGCGGCAGCGCCATGGCCCGGAACATGCCGTTGCGTAGGCCCATGCCAATGAGGTAGTAGCTCGGGGCCGTGCCACCCTCGGTAGGCGCCTTCCGCACCTGAATCTTATCGATAACGGTGCCGTCGCCAAACTGCTTGATGAAGGCCCGCGCCAATTCGCTGCGGGGCGTCACGTACTCGGTGCTGCTGTCAGTGAAGTGCACAATCTGCCGGCTTTCGGGGGCGGGAATGGCGGCCCCCTTGGTCATGCGGTTGGGGCTGCCGTACTCATTAGCCGAGGGCTTCATCGATTCGCACGACATGGCCAGCAGTAGCACCAGCAGGCTCAACAGGCCCAGGCCGAGTAATCGAGGAAGGAAGTTCATATAGCGCAATAAATAAAAAGTGACTATTACCCATTTGTCATCCTGAGCGCAGCGAAGGACCTTTTCACAGCAGGGGTTCTGGTGTGACAAAGTCCTTCGCTGCGCTCAGGATGACAGACGCCAAGCTTTAGCGGGCAGTATAGTACTTACGGGCCTCGGGCAGCTCGCGCTGAATGTCGGCGATGCGGGTACCGTTGCTGGGGTGGGTCGAGAGAAATTCGGGCGGTGCGGCCCCGCCGCGGGCTTCCATGCGCTGCCAGAACGCAATTGCGCCATCAGGGTTGTAGCCGGCCATGGCCATGAAAATCAAGCCCAGGTGGTCGGCTTCCGATTCCTGGTTGCGGCCGTATTTCAACAGGCCCACCTGCGAGCCGACGCCGAAGGCCTGCAGGGCGATTTGCTGCGTGGCGGGCGCGTTGTTGGCCAGCGCCACCGACAGTGCCTGGCCGCCCAGCTGCTGCAGCAGGCCCTGGCTCATGCGCTCGGAGCCGTGCTTGGCCACGGCGTGGGCAATTTCGTGGCCCAGCACCACGGCCAAGCCGTTATCGTCCTGCGTGATGGGCAGGATGCCGGTGTACACGGCCACTTTGCCGCCAGGCATGCACCAGGCATTCTGCTGCTTATCATCTTGAATGACATTGAATTCCCACTGATAGCCGGCCAGCTGGTCGGACTGATTCTGCTGGCGGAAATACTGCTCGACGGCGGCCTGAATACGCTGGCCTACGCGGCGCGTCTGAGCGACCTGTTCGGAGTTGTTGGAGAGCGGGCCTTTGGCGATGATTTCGCGGTACTGGGTGGCGGCCAGCGAATTGACTTCGTTGTCGCTAACCAGGTTGAGCTGGCTGCGGCCCGTGATGGGCACCGTGGAGCAAGCCGAAGCCAGTGCCAGGCCAGCTAGAAGCGTGAGTTTCTTAAGCATGGGAGGGAGAAAGAAGAGTGGGAAGAAGCGGCCGGCGCGTTTATAATGACGAGCCACCAGTGCAGCCTATACGGCAGCAGGCCGGGAAAATGTTTAGGGCCGGGCCGGGGCGGGACCGAAAAAATGCCGCCAAGCCCGGCCGCATGCCGCCCGCGGGCCGTAGTTTTGGCGTTACGCATTGCCGGGCCGCTGCTGGCCCTTTCCCGCCCTATGAAAATCATCTGCATCGGCCGCAACTACGCCGACCACATTGCCGAGCTGCACAACGAGGTGCCCAGCGCGCCCGTCATCTTCCTGAAACCCGAAACCGCGCTGTTGCAGCGCGGCCAGCCGTTTTTCGTCCCCGAGTTTTCGCAGGACATCCACCACGAGCTGGAGCTGGTGCTGCGCGTAAGCAAAAACGGCCGCCACATCGAGCCGCAGTTTGCCCACACCTATTTCGACGCCATCGGCCTGGGCATCGACTTCACGGCCCGCGACCTGCAATCGGAGCTCAAGAAAAAGGGCCTGCCCTGGGAACTGGCCAAAGCCTTCGACGGCTCGGCCCCGATTTCGCCCACCTTCAAGCCGGTAGCTGACTTTGCCGACTTAGCCAACATCAACTTCCACCTCGAAGTGAACGGCGAAACCCGCCAGACCGGCAACTCCGGCCTGATGCTGCATCCCTTCGCCAACATCATCAGCTTCGTGTCGAAATACATCTCGCTGAAAATGGGCGACCTCATTTTTACCGGCACGCCCGCCGGTGTGGGCCCGGTGAAAATCGGCGACCAGCTCACCGGGTATCTGGAAGGGGAGAAGCTGCTGGAATTGAACGTACGTTAAGCGTAGGGGCGGGGCTTGCCCCCGCCCGTCGTTGAAAAACCCTAGCCGTAGAGGCACACTGCCGGGAGTTTGGTGTCGTTCAGCGACGGGCGGAGGCAAGCCCCGCACCCTACATCATTATTTACAAGTTGAAGAATAACGCGAAGTTGATAATCGGACTGGTGCTGACCTTGCTGGCGGCCCTGCCGAGTGTAGTTGGCGGCCAGGAGGCCGACTCATCCGACCACGACCACAGCCTGAGCGAGATGCTCAATGCCGGCCGGCCCGTGGTGGCCCCGGGCTATTTCCTGTTTCCGATTGCGCCGGGCAAGCCCAATTTTCTGGCTGGCAGCATGGGGGAGCTACGTCCCAACCACTTCCACGGCGGACTCGACATCAAGACCGGCGGTGGGGTGAACCAGCCCGTGTACGCCGCGGCCGATGGCTACGTGTCGCGGCTCAAGCAGTCGTCGTTCGGCTACGGCAACGTGCTCTACATCACGCACCCGAACGGGCTGACGACGGTGTACGGCCACCTCAACGAGTTTAAGGGGGCGTTTGCGGCCGAGCTGCTGCGTCGGCAGTACGAGAAGCAGAGCTACGAGCTGGAGGCCTTTTTCGAGAAGGACCGCTACCCCGTGAAGCGCGGCGAGCTGGTGGCCCTGAGCGGCAACACCGGCGGCTCGGCCGGCCCGCACCTGCACTGGGAAGTGCGCGACGCCCAGGACCGGCAGTACAACCCCCTGCAGTGGGGCGGTTTCCCCGAGATTCAGGACCACGTAGCGCCCACGTTGCAGGCTTTCGCGCTGGAGCCGCTGGCTATTGAGTCGCGGGTGAAAAAGGTGTTCGCCAAGGCGCTGTTCGTGCCGAAAATTCAGCCGGGGCCGGGCGTAACCACCACCTGGGCCGATACCATCAGCGCCTTCGGGCCGGTAGGCTTGCTGGTGCAGGGCTTCGACCGCTTCGACAATGCCTGGAACAAGAACGGTATTCAGCGCGTGAGCATCACGGTGAACGGCAAGCCGTTTTATCAGCACAACATCGACGCGGTGCCGTTCCCGACGGGCACGCGGCAGGTGGCCAATTTCGTCGATTTCCTGTACCAGCAAACGCAGGGACGCACCCTGCAAAAGCTGTGGGTAGATGAAGGCAACGACCTGCAGATGTACGCCACCGGCCCCAGCAAAGGCCGCCTGAACGTGGAAGCCGGCAAAATATACAACCTCGACGTGACGCTCGCCGACTCCTACAACAACCAGACGGCCCTGCACTTGGTGCTGCGCGGCGAGCAGCCGGCCTACTTCCGCACCGGCGCGGCGGCGGCCCGCAAG
>NZ_BAAGZM010000406.1:0-3904 GCF_054778495.1 Hymenobacter agri | reverse complement strand
GCGGGCCGGGGCAATGGTGGCCGTTTGCAGGGCCTGCATGGGCGTGAGGCCGCCCTGCACGTACAGCTCCAGCTCGCGGGCCAGGCTGCTGCCGGGAAAGCCCATGTCGGTGCCCGCCACCACCGGAATGCCGTGGTCGTGTAGCGCTTTCACCAGCCGCGGCACACTGGCAAAATACGCGGCGTACTTGGCCGCATCGGCCGGCTCCGAGCCCATGTTGCGGTACAGTGCCTGCAGGGCCAGCGGCAGCCGCGCATAGTCGGGCTCAATGGTGGTGATGTCGTCTTTGGTCGAGCGGAACATGAGCTCGTACACGCCCGCCGTGGGGTCGATAACGGTGTGGTGGGCTTTGAGGAAACCGAACACCCGGGCGCTGGTGGTGTCATCGAGGATGAAGGAGCGGTCGGGGTTGCGCTTCAGCAGCCGGAAAACGTAGTTTAGGTGGTTAACTTGGTCCATGCCGGCGGCTACGCCCTGCACAATGTTCATCCTCCGGGATGTGGCCCGTGACGGGTAGCCCCACCCGGTGCGCCTCGGCGCAGATTACGGGTACCAGCTCGGGCTTTACCGAGCTGTAGAGCTTTATTTGGGCAAAATCGTTGGCTTTGTAGCGCTGCACCACGGCGACGGCTTCGGCCGGGGTGTTGGCCCGCACAATACCCAGCGCCATTGGGCCGTCGCCATCGATGATGCCCGCTTTGAGGATGCGCGGGCCCACGCCCTGGCCGCTGTCGATGGTGCGCTGCACGGCGTTGATGTAGTCGAACTCGTTGCCGCAGTCGCGCACGGTCGTCACGCCGGCGGCCAGGTAGGCCGGCCCCCACTCGACCTGCTGGAAGTGGGCGTGCATGTCCCATAAGCCCGGCAGCACGGATTTGCCTTCGGCCCGAATCACCCGCGCACCTTTGGGGATGGACGTAGTAGCCGCCGCGCCAACTTTCAGAATCTTGCCGCCCTCTAGCAGCACCACCGCGTTCGGGATGGTGCGACCGCGCACCACGTCGACTACCGTGCCGCCGGCAATGGCCAGCAGCGGAGGTTTCGCGCCGGGCCGGGCCGCAGCCCCCATCTCCTGCCGAAACAGTTGCATGCCGTAGGTAGCCGCCCGCCCGATGAGCGTCGGCAGCAGGCTTTCGTAGGGCTGCCACATCATTTCCAGCTTGTCGCCCTCGGCATCGTTGGTGATGATGCACACGAGGTTGTTCTGCGCGTCGGTCCAGAGCAGCTCGCTGCCCCACACCAGCCCTTTCAGCACGTAGCGGCACAGGGCCAGCGGCTGGCCCGCAAACTGCAGGGTGTCGCGCCCGTCTTCCCGAATCTGCACCGTGCCGCTGGACAGGAGCGGCAAACTGGCTGGGCGGCCGTGCTGCTGCCAGTAGCGCAGCAGCAGCAGCTGCCCCGTGCCGGGCGAGTATCCGGCCACGGGAAAGCTCAGCCCCGCCCGCGGCTCGGTCCGCACCGCGTCTTCGACGCGGATGCGCGCCTGCCCGTTGGCAATGCTGATGGTGTCGTTGATGGTGCTGAAGCGCGAGGTCTGCCCCTTCACGGCTAGGCGCAGCGGCTCGCCGGCGGGCGTCACGGCGATGTTGGCATGCAGCACCACCGGCGAGCTGCGGTCAGTGAATTTAAAGCTGACGTTGTAGATGTGGGCCTGGGCGGTGCGGGTGAGGCGGTAGGTTTCCTGGCCGATGCGTTGCGCAAACTTGTGCAGCAAAAAGGTGGCGCTATCGGCGGGCGCGGGCACGGCCTGGGCCTGCGCCATGGCCGGCGCGAGAGCGGCGAGCAGGGCTAGTAGGTGGACTTTTTGCAGCATGGCAATAGGTTGAGGGAATGAAAAACCGGCCGCCAGATGCTGGTGCTTTGCGGGCTGAAGCATACCAAACGAGCCGCCGGTTAACCCGCATACCTGACAATTGCCCGATTTATTACGATGCTGCCACCACTGTTTTCTGTGGCAGGTTGCACTACGCACCAAACGCTAGGCTGACGGGCCGGCAACTGCTTAACAAAAGCAGCCCGGCAGCTTTGGCATTGCGGCGGCGAGCCGGCTTCGAGTTTAACTTTGCAGATTCTACTTCCATCGAAATTAAGTAAATGAAGCATTTTTCTACATTACGCGCCGTGTCGGCGGCCTTCTTACTCCTTCCAGCCAGTGCTTTTGGCCAACAAAACTTCCAGCCTGCTAAAGTTACCACCCTTGCCGGCGACACCTTGCGAGGATTCATCAACTACCGGGGCTGGGAGCGCAACCCACGCACCATTGCATTCAAACCCGACCTGCTGGCACCGGCACAGTTGTTTCGGCCGCTCGACATCAACGGGTTTAGTGTGAGCAACGAGCGGTATGCCGGCGCCAAAGTAAGCGTCGAAGATTCGCCGCAGGATTTGGATAAGCTCTCGACGACGGCCACGCCCAGCTACCGGGCCGATACCGTGTTTCTGCGCGCTCTGGTGGCCGGCCCCAAAAGCCTATATCAATATAAGCCTGCCAAAGGCAATCGCACGTACTTCTACATCCAGCAAAATGGCACTTTCGACCTGCTGGTGTACAAGCGCTATAAGCAACCGGGCGACGGCCCGGTAGTCGTGCAAAACAACAACACCTACCAGAACCAGCTCGCCCTCTACCTTGCCGACTGCTCCAGCATGGAGCGGCAATTACAGGAGACGCATTACTACACCAGCAGCCTGCAACGCGTCCTGGCCAACTATTACGCTTGCACCAGCCGGCCCGCTGCTTTTCAGCTTCGCAAAAAGACGAGCCACCAGTTGGGCGTACTAGCAGGCGTTACCCGCACCAACCTGAGCTTCAGCGACGTTAAAAATCCGGATTATCCCACGCTCGATAGCTATAACCAGGTTGGCCCTACCGCCGGGCTATATTATTACATACCGCTGCCCGGCAACCTTGGCCATTTTTCGTTCAACAATGACCTGCTGTTCAGCTCTTTCAAGGGTTCGGGCAGCCGCGAGGACTTTACTCCCACCGCCAGCACCTACCGCACCACTTCCTTTTCGCTGGAACTGGCTTACCTGAAGCTCAATACGCTGCTCCGATTTACTCAGCCGCTGGGGGCTGGGGCCATTTTCATCAACGCCGGCATGTCCAACGGTTATGCTATTGTGGCGAAGTCGGAAAAAGTCCTGCGCGAGAAATTTTACTCCTCGGAGTACACCTCCACCAGCGAAGCCTACCCCGACCCGCGCCGCTACGAGCAGGGTTTTGTTGCCGGCGTGGGCGCCGGTTTCAAAAAAATCTCCGCGGAGGCACGCTATGAGTACAGCAATGGCTTTCTCGACTATCAACGGCTAGGCTCTGCGTTTAAGCGCTACTCGCTGCTAGTAGGCTACCGCCTGCATTAGCGCGCCGTTGCGGGCAGCACGGCTTCGCCCTTTGCTCGCACCAGAATCTCACAGCAGCAGCACGTCGATGCGGTGCGCGTGCACCTGCTGCAAGTCATCAGACCACGCGAACACCGTGAAATACCCATCGACCGAGGCCACCAGGGCAATGGCATCGTGCTGGTCGTGCACAAACTGGGCGGCGGCCAGGTGGCGGGTGCCGCCGTTCTGGGCCGGGTGCAGCTGCCGGGGCTCGCTGCCCACCACGGGCTCGGTGAGCACCATTGTTTCGACGGGTGTGCTGGTTTTGGCCCGCGCCACCTTGGCCCCGAAGGCCAGCAGCGTGTATTCGCGGGTGATGACCGTGGCCCCATCCACGGCCGTGAAGCCGCCCACAATGCCAATGTTGCGCCGCAAACTGGCCTGCCACTTGCGCCGTGACTGCCCCGGCCGCTGCACCGCCCGAATGCCGGTGTAGGCCGGGGCCACGGGGTAGTTCAGGGGCTGCACAATAGATTGCTGCCACGCCTCGGAGCCGGGCGGCACTACCAGCACCAGCCCT
>NZ_BAAGZM010000405.1:0-3910 GCF_054778495.1 Hymenobacter agri | reverse complement strand
GGCGTTTGGGCGGCGGCGGGGCGGGCCAGCAGCAGGGCCGCGGCCAGCAGGGCACCCCACAGGGGGCGAAGGGTAATCGTGTTCATCAGCAGGAAAAAGGAAGGAGGAGCCGGACAACAGATGCCGACCCGGCAGCGAGGTTGCCTGACTGGCCAGCAATAATTTTCTATTTGTGCTCCGGTTATCAGCGCCAGGCAACAAACGTTACATGGGCCATTATTATTTTTTGGAGTGAGCAGCAGCGTCATGGCCGGGGCAGGGTGGGGTGAGAAGACTGCGTCAAAGGTCCTGCCCAGCCCTAAGGCCGGCGCTCCAAGCTATTATTTGACCCGTCCCAACTTATGATTTAGCCCACGCTGCCTCGCCAAGCGGCTATTCTATTTGCCAGCAACTGGCGGTAACTGGCGCGATGGCAGCGGGCTATTCGGTATTTGCCCGGCGGCAATTCGCTTTTATTGGGGCGCGGCCACGCTGTATATTCGGCGGTTCCAACCGCTTCTCTCGCGCTACCATGCAGCATCTGCACCGCACCCCGCTCGACCAGCTTTTCGTTATCGACATCGAAACCGTGCCCTGCGTGGATTGCCACGACAGCCTCGATGAAACACTGCGGCTGTTGTGGGAGCACAAGAGCGAGAGCCTGCGCCGCCAGCACGGCTACACCGGCCGCGCCCATCCCGCCGAGCCCTTGCCCGACCAGCTGTCGGCCGCCAGCCTGTTTGAGCAGGCCGGCATTTACGCCGAGTTTGGCAAGGTGGTGTGCGTATCGGTGGGCTGCTTCGTGTTCGATAAGGAAGAGGAAACCGTGCGCTTCCGGGTGAAAAGCTTTGCCGACCACGACGAGAAAACTCTGCTGCGCGATTTTGCCGGCCTGCTGGCCAATAAGCCCAAATTCCTGCTCTGCGCCCACAATGGTAAGGAATTCGACTTCCCCTATCTGGGCCGGCGCCTGCTCGTGCACGGCCTGCCCTTGCCGCCACAGCTCGACTTGGCCGGCAAAAAGCCTTGGGAAGTACCTCACCACGACACCATGGAGCTGTGGAAGTTCGGCGACCGCAAGTCGTATACTTCCCTTAACCTATTGGCGGCCCTGTTTGGCATTCCCACGCCTAAAGCCGATATGAACGGGGCCGACGTAGCGCGGGTGTATTGGAATGACCACGACCTGCCGCGTATTGCGCACTATTGCCAGAAGGACATCATCACCACGGCCCGCATCCTGCAGAAGTTTCGGGGCGAGGAACCCGTGCGCGACGAGCACATCGTGTACGCCGATGCAACCCCGGCCCCCATGCGGCGGGTTGTGTGAGCAGCATCGTGTTTCATTCCATCCTTGCCCCACGGCAACCGGCTTTCGGCTGTCACGCTTAATCGGGCAAGGCCGCATTTTCCATCTATTACCATAGCTGATATTTATCTCAAATATTTTCCTATGAACCCGTTATTAGGATGTAAAAGGCCGGCAGCTTTCGCCCGACAATACCCGCGACCAGCCGCCGCTACGATATCAGCAGCATTGTGCTGAAGCAACAATCCGGCGATGCCAACTGCAGCATTCGCACCACCCGGCGCGAGGCCACCGTGAACGGCCAGCAACGCGACGGCGCACACCGTGCCCGGGCGCCTGCTTAGCTTTGAGCCGGTTGTGGTGCCTCGTGGCACTGCAACCGGCTCTTTTTTGGCTCTTATCCATTCCCGATGCGTCGTTTGTTTTCGATGGCTGCGCTGGCTACGGCCGCTGCTTTTTCTGTTCCCGCCCACGCCCAAACGCCCTCGGCGGTGGCCGGCAATGCCTTCGTGCGCGACAGCCTGGCCAGCTACGTGCAGCGCGGCCTCAAGCTCTGGAATATTCCTGGCCTGGCCGTGACGGTGGTGAAGGACGGGCAGGTGGTCGTGTCGCAGGGCTTCGGCACCAAAGCCGCTGGCAAGACCGAGCCCGTGGACGGCAACACGCTGTTCCTCATTGCCTCCAATTCCAAGCTATTCACCGGCACGGCCATTTCGCAATTGGTGGAGGAGAAAAAGCTGAAGCTCGACGACCCGGTGCGCCAGTATCTGCCCGACTTCCGCCTCTACGACTCGACCACCACGCGCCTCGTCACCATTCGCGACGTGCTGGGGCACCGCATGGGCACCAAGACGTTTCAGGGCGATTTCACATTCTGGGACTCCAACCTGAGCCGGGCCGAGATTCTGCAAAAAGTGCGCTACCTGAAGCCTACAGGCCTGTTCCGGCAGCAGTACGGCTACAGCAACTACGGCTTCCTGGCGGCGGGCGAAGTCATCCCCGCCGCTACGGGCGGCACCACCTGGCAGGACTTTGTGCAGCAGCGCATCCTTACGCCTCTGGATATGCGCAACACCTACCCCAGCACGGCCGGCGCCGCGCAGCGGGCCAACATCGCACTGCCCTACACCACGGCATTCGGCCCGCTCACGCGGGTGCCGTTCGATGAGGTCGATAATTTCGGGCCGGCCGCCAGCCTGGTTTCCAACGTGAACGACCTGGGCCACTGGCTGCGCTTCCAGCTCGACAGCGGCAAGTACAACGGCCAGCGCATCATGCCCTGGGCCACGCTGCGCCGCACCCGCGAAGGCAACACGCTGGTGAGCGCCAGCAAGTCGCCCATCTATCCCAGCCACTTCCGCACTTACGGCCTGGGCGTATTCTCAGCCGACTACAACGCCCGCCAGATTTACTGGCACACGGGAGGGGCCAACGGCTTCGTAACCAACGTGTGCTTCGTGCCCGAAGAAAACCTGGGCCTGGCCGTGCTCACCAACCAGGACAACCAGAGCTTCTTCGAGGCCCTGCGCTACCAGCTGCTCGATGCCTACCTGGGCGTGCCCTACGTGGACCGCAGCCGCCAGCTCTACAACTTCGCTAAGAACGGCAATGCCGAAACCGCCAAGAGCGTGGCCGAGCTGGCCGCCCGCGTGGGCAAGAAAAACAAGCCCGCCCGCAGCCTGAAGGACTACGCCGGCACCTACACCAATCCGGTGTACGGCACCATCACCGTCGAGCCCAAAGGCAAGCAGCTGCTCGTACGCTTCTCGCACCACCCCACCCTCACCATCACCCTCGATTACATGGACGGCGATACTTTCCGCAGCACGTTCTCCAACGCGGCTTACGGCATTTTTGCCGCGCCCTTCGCCGTGGAGAACCGGCAGGTGAAGACGCTGGAAATCCGGGTAAACGACGGGTTGGAGCAGGACCCATACGTGTTCACGAAGCAGTAGACTGGCGGGCAGCCGTAGGCTGTTTTAGGGGTAGCTTTGTCAGGAATTGCGTCCGTTTTCCTTTCACTATCCTTTTCAGTTTATGCGTTTTCTCTACACGTTTGGGTTATTGCTGGGATTGGCCAGCGCGCCCGTGCTGCCGGCCGTCGCCCAGCAGCTCGACCCCAGTTTTGCGCCCAGCCGGCTCACCTCGTCGGGCGGAGGCGTGTTCACCAGCCTCAAGCAGCCGGACGGGAAAGTGCTCATGGCCGGCTTCTTTCAATTGATGAATGGGCAACCGGCGCCCATGGTGTCGCGGCTCAACGCCGACGGCAGCACCGACCTCGCGTTTCGGGCACAGGCCGGCAGCGGCCCCAATGCAACCGTAACCGCCCTGGCCCTGCAGCCCGATGGCAACATTCTGGTAGCCGGGCAGTTCGACCGCGTAAATGGGCAGGCCAGTAACGCCATTGTGCGCCTACTGCCCACCGGTGCCCGTGATGCCACCTTCACTTCGCCCCTGACCAGCAGCGCGTTTGTATTCGACATGGTGCGGCAGGCCGACGGCAAAATTCTGGTGGGCGGCACCACCGTCACCAACCGCGGCGACGTGCTGACGCGCCTGCTGCCCGACGGCACCCTCGACCCGGCTTTCGCCCCGGTGGGTTCGAGCGGCGTGCTATTCAGC
>NZ_BAAGZM010000404.1:0-3943 GCF_054778495.1 Hymenobacter agri | reverse complement strand
CCCGCCGCGGCGTGTACGCCAGCGTGCCCGGCCCCATGCTCGAAACGCCCGCCGAATACCGCTACCTGCGTACCATCGGGGCCGATGCCGTGGGTATGAGCACCGTGCCCGAAGTCATTGCCGCGCGCCACCTAGGCCTGCCGGTGCTGGCCGTATCGGTCATTACCGACCTGTGCGCGCCCGGTCACCTCAAGCCCGTGGTGCTGGCCGACATTTTCGCCGCCGCCGGAGCCGCCGAGCCCCGCCTCACGGCCCTGATTCGGGAAGTGGTAGCAGGCTTGTAGCGCCCGCTGCTACCGCAACAAAAAGGCCCGGGCAGCATGCCCGGGCCTTTTTGTTGGCGCGTGAGTATGAAATTACGGCTGGGCCGAGAAGGTGCGCTCTTCCGTCGTATTGTTCTTGTTCAGGAAGGTGTAGCGCAACTCGGTGGGCGAGAGGTTGGCCACGGTGTATTCGTTGCTGGCGCCCTTATTGTCGGTGAGGTGCAGCACCATGTTGTTGTTCATCAGCATCCAGGTGCCGAGGTAGGTGGTGTTGTCGGCGAGCAGCTTCTGGGTGTAGGTGCCGTCGGTGCGGAACGTGAGCGAATACTGGTCCTTGATGTTGGCCCCGGAACTGGTCACCTGGCCGGCTTCCTTAATCTGGTCGAGGCGCCAGCTGCCGGTGGTGAGCTGCTGCGAAGGCGAGAGAGCAGTGGGGGCCGGCATGGCGGGGGAGTCCTTTTTGCAGCTGCCGAGGCTGAGCGTCGTGAGCGCCAGAGCGAGGAGGGTATAGCGGAATGCGTTCATTGGAAAGGAGGTAATGAAAAGTGGAGGATGCCAGGTAGATGCTAGGTCCGGCTGGTAGGTTGCCTGAGGCCATAGCTTTTTTCGAAAATACTATTTCACCACCCTCGTCGCCATCGTGCCGCTGAGCACCGTGAAGATGCCCACGCCGCCCTGCACGTTGCTGAAGATGGCCGAGGGCTGGGCAAACGGGTTGCCGTTGGCGTTGCGGGCATCGCGCACCGACTGCCGGAAGCGGAAATACGCCAGGTCGGTGTGATAGAGCGTCGCCGTGACGGTATCGCCGGCGCTGAAACGGTAGCTGGTGCCGAGCACGAAGGGCTGGCCGTTGAGCAGCCGGTCCTGCACCGACATATCGACTTCCGGCGATTTCAGCAGGTTTTTCGCCGTGGGCGTGCCCTTGTGCAGCTGCAGGCGGTAGCAGTCGTCGGACGAGGCCGGGTCGCGGAAATTGGTGAGAAAATACGCCTTGCGGTTGGCACCGGTTTTGTCGTTGAACTTGTACTCGACCGAATCAATCGGAATCGGGGCCATCATCGTGGTGCTGCCCGTGAGGTGGCGGCCCTTGGTATCCTGCACGTCGATTTTGAACACGTCGCCGGCCCGGGCCACCAGTGGGTCGCGCCCGAGGTGGGAGTGAAATTTCTCACCCGACGCCGTATCAATCAGCGCCTTGTAGTTGGGCTTGAACTCGAGCGGCACGAGCGCGCCGTTGGGCATGGTCAGCGTCACGGTCACGTCGGTGGGTATCTGGGGCAGCACCGCGCCCAGGTAAGGCACCGAGGTCGACACGGCCAGGCTGGGCACCTTGCCGGGCTCAAGGTAGCATTCCAGCACCAGCTCGGCGTTGTAGGTGGGCAGCGGCACGTTGATGTCGTTTTGCAGCTTGCCGCAGCCGGCCAGGGCCAGCAGCAGGAGCAGGGCGAAAGTGGGTTTCAGTGGGGAAGGCATTAAAACCGGAAATTATAGGTCAGCGACGGAATAATCGGGAACAGCGACACCTGCTTGGCGGCAAACCCCGTGGTGCGCCCGGTGGCCTTGTCCTTCACCGTATCGAAGAACACGAAGTAGGCATTACGGCGGTTGTAAGCGTTGTAGATGCTCAGCGTCAGGTCGTTGTTGCGGCGGGTACCCACTTTGTACACCGCGCCCAGGTCGAGGCGATGGTAGGGGATGAGGCGGTAGGAGTTGCGGTCGGGGTAGAGGGGCACCGGGCGCGGGTCGATGCCCACGCTGGAGCCCGGAATGTCCTGCACGCCGAAGCGGCCCAGCGGCAGCGTGGTCAGGTTGCCCGAGGTGTAGATGAAGCTGGCCGTGAGGCTCAGGCGGGCGTTGAGCTGGTGCAGCACCACCACGGTCAGGTTGTGGCGGCGGTCGTAGTTGGGGTGGAAGTCGCGGCCGCCGTTCACGCCGTTGGTGCCGTTCTGGGGCTGGAAATTGCGCCAGCTCCAGGCCAGCGTGTAGCCAATCCAACCGGTGGTGCGGCCGGTTTTCTTTTCGAGGTAAATCTCGTTGCCGTAAGCCCAGCTTTTGCCGAAAATGAATTCCGCATCCAGCTCGGGGTTGGCAAACAGCTGGGCGCCATCGCGAAAATCCACCTGGTTCTGGCCCCACTTGTAGTACAGCTCGTTGGTGAGCAGGTACTTGCCGTCGCCCAGCAGGAAGCTGGCCCCGCCGCTCACCTGCTGCGAACGCTGCGGCTTCACGCGCAGCCGCGAGGGGTACCAGATGTCCGTCGGCAGCGTGGCGCCCGAGTTCGTAACGAGGTGCACGTACTGGTACATCAGCGCGTAGTTCAGCTTGAACGAGGTTTTGTCGTTCAGCGAGTAGCGCGCCGCGGCGCGGGGCTCCAGGCCGCCGTACTGATTGTCGCCGCTCCGAAAGCCGGTCAGGCGCAGGCCGCCTTCGAGCTGCAGCTTGTCGGAAGCCTTGTAATTGTCGGCGGCATACACGGCACCATCGAGGCCATAGTAGTTCACGTCGGAGCCAAAGTTCACGCGGCCGTCGCCGGAATTAGCATCGAGGCGGCCCACGCCGAACACGTGCTGCG
This sequence comes from Hymenobacter agri, assembly GCF_054778495.1. Lineage (NCBI taxonomy): Bacteria > Pseudomonadati > Bacteroidota > Cytophagia > Cytophagales > Hymenobacteraceae > Hymenobacter > Hymenobacter agri. The sequence goes on along the minus strand of NZ_BAAGZM010000404.1, from coordinate 1,108 downwards.
TGGCCGTAGCCCCGAATTTCACCTGATGCCGGTCGTCGGGCGTGTACTCAAAATCGGTGCGGCCGGTGTAGTCGGTGATGCGCGAGCCCAGCGAGAAGCTGAACTGGTCGAGCTTGTTGGCCAGGTTGTACTTGTAGTCCGAAACCGAAGCCGTAGTGTTCACAAAGAGCTTGGGCGAAAACACGTGGTTCCAGCGCAGCGCCCCCAGCGTGTTGCCCCATTGAAAGCTGAAATTGAAGCCGCCCGTACTGCTGAACCCGAAAATATCGCGCCCCAGGTAGCCGCTCAGAAACAGCTGGTCCTTCTCGCCCAGCGTGTAGTTGGCCTTGGCGTTGAGGTCGTAGAAATAGTAATCGGGGATGGGGCTATAGTCCTCCTTGCCCTCGTTGCGCTTGTTGATAGCGCGGGTGAAGATATCGAAATACGTGCGCCGCCCGCTCACAATAAAGGAGCCCTTGCCCTTATTTATCGGCCCTTCAAGCGTGCCGCGCGACGAAATAAGCCCGATGCCGCCCGTGGCCACGTAGTGCTGCCGGTCGCCCTCGCGCAGCTTCACATCCACCACCGACGACAGCCGTCCGCCAAACTGCGCCGGAAAGCCTGACTTATACAAATCCACGCTCTGCACCGCGTCGGAGTTGAACACCGAAAACAGCCCGAACAAGTGGTTGGGGTTGTACACCACCGTGTTATCCAGCAGCACCAGGTTCTGGTCGGACGAGCCGCCGCGCACAAACAAGCCGCTGGTGCCCTCGCCGCCGCTCTGCACGCCGGGCTTCAGTTGCAGGGTTTTCAGAATGTCAACTTCACCAAACAGGGCCGGCAGCAGCTTCGCCTCGCGAATACTGAGGTGCTCCACGCCCATCTGCGTGGCTTTGAGTTTCTGCTCTAGGCTCACGCTGCCGGTCACCAGCACCTCGCCCAGCTCCTGGTTGTTTTCCTCCAGGTCGAAGCTCAGGCGCTGGCTTTTGGTGAGGGTCAGGTCGCGGGTAATGGTGCGGTAGCCGATGGACGTAACCACCAGTTGCACCTTGCCCGCCGGTAGGTTTAGGCGGTAGTGGCCGGCCGAGTCGGCCGCCGTGCCGGTGGCCAGGGCCGGCACCGCCAC
>NZ_BAAGZM010000403.1:0-3975 GCF_054778495.1 Hymenobacter agri | reverse complement strand
CCATGATGCGCCAGACGCTGGAGGCGCTGGTGGCCCGCTGGCAGCAACACCCCAACCTGGACCTGCCGGCGCTTGGCAACGCCCGCTACTCGCGCCGCGGGCTGACGGGGGCGCTGGCGGGACTGGTAGCGAAGGATGCGTAGTAAACAGGCGGTCAACTGCTTAATTTAGTCCAGGCTTTCCTCTTATTCACATTTCATTTTTTATGATAAAACGTTTCTACCACTTCAAAGCTGCCGGAATGAGCCTGTTGCCAGGTTTGCTGACGCTTTCAGCAATGGCGCAGCCCACTGTCGTAGGGGTTTCGCCCACGGCCAACCAGAAGGCCGCCGTTCGCACTACGCCCGTGACGGTTCGTTTCAGCCAGAACCTGACGGCCGGCTCGGAGAGCGCGCTGCGGGTATTTAGCAGCCAGCGCGGCGGCTTGCGCACTACTTCCAGCGGCATTACCACGCTTAATAACGACCAGCTGACGTTTGCGCCCAGTTACAATTTCCGTCCGGGCGAAACGGTGCGCGTGGACGTGACCACAGCCGCCCGCAGCAGCGCCGGGGCACTGGCGAAGCCGCTGCTTTTTCAGTTTACGGCGGCGGCCACCGGCGGCTATGGCACCTTCAGCGGCGGCTCGGACCCGGTTGTGGGCAGCAACCCTTACAATGTGACGGTGGCCGACGTGGACAACGACGGCGACCTTGACCTGCTGTCGCCCACGTTTGGCGGCGCTTCGGTCAGTGTGCGGCTGAATAATGGCAACGGCACTTTCAGCGGCGGCTCCGACCCCGGCGTGGGCAGCCAGCCTCGTAGCGTGACCACCGCCGATATTGATGGGGATGGTGACCTCGACCTGCTCACGGCTAACTACAACGCCAACTCGGTGAGCGTGCGCTTCAACAACGGCAGCGGCACCTTTACCGGGAGCACCGACTACACTGTAGGCAGCCAGCCCCAGAGCATTGCCACCGCTGACCTCGATGGCGATGGCGACCTGGATTTTCTGGTAGCCAACGGTGCCAGCGACAACGTGATGGTGCGGATGAACGACGGCGCCGGAAACTTCAGCGGCGGCTCGACCATTAGCGTGGGCTCACTGCCGTTCAACGTTCAAACCGGCGACGTAGACGGCGATGGCGACTTCGACCTGCTCACGGCCAACTGGGGCGCAGCCAGCTCGACGGTCAGCATCCGGCTCAACAACGGTAACGGCACGTTCAGCGGCGGTTCGGACCCCGTGCTGGCCAGCCGGCCCCGCTGGGTTTCACTCGGCGATTTGGACGGCGACAACGACCTGGACCTAATGGCGGCTAACTACGGCAGCAACAGCGCCAGTGTGCGCTTCAACAACGGCAGCGGCACGTTCAGCGGCGGCACCGAATACACAACCGGCACCGGCCCCACTAGCATTTCGGCCGCCGACCTCGACGGCGACAACGACCTGGATATGGTGGTGGTGAATTTTAATTCGAGCGACGTGACGGTGCGGCTGAACGACGGCACCGGCGCTTTCGGTGCCCGCAGCACCGTGCTGGTGGGCACCAACCCCAACGGCGTAGCCACGGCCGACGTGGACAACGACGGCGACCTGGATTTCCTGGCCGCCAACTTTGCCAGCGCCACCATCAGCGTGCGCCTCAATCAGCTCTCAGCGCTGCCCGACCTTGTGGTGAGTACCCCGCAGAACGTGAACGGCACCTACGGCAACGTCACCATTACCGGGCCGGCTACGGGCGGCGCGGGCACTGCCACGCTCACGGGCGGCCTCACGGTGGTGGGTACCCTCACGGTGCAGGATGGCGGTACGCTGCTGACTAACTGCCAGCCCCTCACGGGCTCGGGCAACTTCGTGCTGGCGGCGGGCGGCACACTGGGCATCTGCGATGCGGCCGGCATTGAGGCCACGGGCAACGTGGGCTCGGTGCAGCTGACGGGCACGCGTAGCTTCAGCAGCGACGCCAGCTACATCTACAACGGGACGGTGGCGCAGGTAACGGGTGGCGCGCTGCCCGGCCAGGTGCGCAACCTGAGCACGACCAACGCCAATAACGTAACGCTGAACGGCCCGGAAACCGTGATGCAGGCCCTGACCGTGGCTGGCGCGGGCAACCTCGTGCTGAACGGCAAGCAACTCACGCTGCCCTCCGACGCCAACGGCACCGCGCTGGTGGTGAACAGCGGCACCGGCGTGGTGCAGGGCAATACCGTGCTGGTGCAGCGCTACATTGACCCCAGCCTGAACAACGGCTTGGGTTACCGCCATTACTCGGCCCCGGTGAGCAACACCACCGTGGCTGACCTGGCCACCGCAGGCTTCGCGCCGGTGCTGAATACCGCCTACAATACCTCCGCTACCCCGGGCCAGGTAACCGCCTTCCCCACGGTATTTGGCTACGACCAGAGCCGCGTGGCTACTGCCACCAACAATCTGAGCGCCTTCGATAAAGGCTGGTATTCCCCGACCTCTTCGGCTGATGCCATGAACGTGGGCCAGGGCTACACGGTGAATATTGACGCGGCGCAGAAAGTAGATTTCGCCGGCGCCCTCAACAGCGGTACCTACGCCCTGCCGCTGGCTCGCACCAGCGGCGCCTCGGCCGCCGACGGTGGCTGGGCGCTGATTGGCAACCCCTACCCCGCCCCGCTGGACTGGCGCCAGGTAACGGCCGCCGACCTGAGCAACCTCAACGGCGCCATGTACGTGTTCGAGAGCACCAGCCAGTACAACGGCAACTACCGCGCTTACACCAACGGTGTGGGTGGTGCCAGCCCCTACATCGGCTCCAGCCAAGGCTTTTTTGTGCGGGTGAGCGCGGGCCAGACGGCCGGTACCCTCACCTTCCGCAACGCCCAGCGCGTGACTTCTTACGCCACGCAGGCACCTTTCCGCCGCGGCGCAGCCGATAGCCGCCCGCTGGTGCAGCTGAACCTGCAAGGCAGCAGCGGCCCGGCCGATGCGCTGTTTGTGTACGCCGAGGCCGGGGCCACCGCCGGCCTGGATGCCCGATTCGATGCCGTGAAAATGGCGAACTCAACCGGGTTGAACCTGGCTTCGGCTCCGGCTGCCATGCCTTTGCTGGCCATCGATGGCCGCCCGCAGTTCGCGGCCGCTACGGTGATTCCGCTGAGCGTGGGCGTGCCCGCTGCCGGGACCTACACCCTGCGCGCTGCGCAGCTGCTGAACCTGCCCGCCACGCTCGAAGCTTACCTCTACGACACCCGCAACGGCCAGCAAATCAACCTGCACCAGCAGGCCAGCTACTCTTTCAACGTGAGCGCAACGGAAGTCCGACAGGCTCAAACCGGCCGCTTCGAGTTGCGCTTTGCCCCGGCTGCCAGCCCGCTGGCCACCGCCACTGCCAATGGCGCTGCCGACTTGCTGCTCTATCCCAACCCGGCCCGTGGCCAGTTCTCGGTGGCGCTGGCCGAGCTCACCGGCGCGGCCGTGGTGTCGACGTTGTTCAACAGCCTCGGCCAGCCGGTGCGCACGCTGTCGCTGTCGGCAACCGGCGCTACCGTTGATGTCAGCAATCTGGCAAAAGGTGTTTACACGCTGCAGACCACGGTAGGCTCTACGCCGCTGGTCAAGCGCGTGGTGGTTGAATAAATCAGCTTTGCGCAAGCAACTATAAAAATGGCTTCCTGCGAGAGCAGGAAGCCATTTTTATGTTATCAGCAACCTACAAAGCTCACTTTACCAAATAACTCGCCAGCTGCTGGCTGAACTGCTCGCTGGCGGCTTTTTGCAGGTGGTTACCATCGGTGGTGGCATAGGGCGCGGCGCTGTAATCGAGATATTGCACCGCGAAATCGGCCGCCAGCTGCTGCATCTGCGACCCGAACCCCGGCTGATACTGCTGCTCCAGCGCCCGCAGGCCCGGGCCCACGGGCAGGCGCACCAGCACCACGCGGCCGTGCGATTTCAGAAACTCAATGGTGTGGCGCAGGGCGGCGAGGCGGCCGGCCGAGTGGTGCTGGGTAGCG
>NZ_BAAGZM010000402.1:0-3990 GCF_054778495.1 Hymenobacter agri | reverse complement strand
CCCGGGCCAGCAGCCCGCGCAGCAGCTGCGCCTGCACCTCGTGCGGCCGCATGCGGATGCGGTTGAGGCGAGGCAGGCTGCCCCACTGAACGGCGCGGGCGAGTAGCTGGTCGAGCATAGAGTAACTGGTGAGCGAAGAAACGCCCTGAACGAGCGCGGCCGGGGCACACGGCCAGCACCCGTTATTTGATGGTACGCTTCAGTTCAAAGTTTTTGCCCAGATACACGCGGCGCACGGTTTCGTCGCTGGCCAGTTCTTCGGCCGTGCCGGCTTTCAGCAGCTTGCCTTCGAAAAGCAAATAGGCCCGGTCCACGATTTCCAGCGTTTTCTGCACGTCGTGGTCGGTGATGAGCACGCCGATATTACGCGACTTGAGCTTGTAGATAATGCCCTGGATTTCTTCCGTCGCGATGGGGTCGACCCCGGCAAACGGCTCGTCGAGCAGCACAAACTTGGGCTCGACGGCCAGGGCGCGGGCAATTTCGGTGCGCCGCCGCTCGCCGCCGCTCAGCACTTTGCCCAAGTTTTTGCGCACATGCGTCAGGCTGAATTCGGCCAACAGCTCCTCCACCTTCGGCTTCCAGGTAGCTTTGGGCAGCTGCGACAGCTCGAGCACGGCCAGAATGTTTTCCTCCACCGTCAGGTCGCGAAACACGCTGGCTTCCTGCGCCAGATAGCCCACGCCCAACCGCGCCCGCTGGTAGATGGGCATGGTCGTAATTTCGGTAGTGTCGAGGTAAATACGCCCGCTGTTGGGCTTCACCATGCCCACCATCATGTAGAAGCAGGTGGTTTTGCCGGCCCCATTGGGACCAAGCAGGCCCACAATTTCGCCCTGGCCCACGGTCACCGACATGTCGTTGACGACGGTTCGGGCTTTGTATTTTTTGATTAAATGGTCAGCGCGCAGAATCATACGGACAAAGGTACAGCGCGGGCCGAAGGCAGCCCGTCAGGTTGGCAAACGTGCTGAGCGACATATTTATTCGGCACGCCGAGTAGTTGACTTGAATTTTTCCGCTACTTTTAGGCGCACAATCAACCCACCTCCACTCTTTATTTTGATTATGACGGTAAAAAAACTACTCCTCGCGGGGGGCGCACTGCTGGTCAGCGCGTCGGCGGCGTCCGCCAGCGGCTTCCAGGTGAACCTGGGCGGGCAGAAGAACATTGGCATGGGCGGAGTAGGCGTCGGCTTGTCGCTCGACCAGGCGGCTATGTTTTACAACCCCGGTGCCCTAGCCATGGTGCGCGAAAACGGCGTGCAGGTAGGCGTGAATGCCGCCCTGGCGCGCGTGAGCTACAGCAGCCAGTACGGTGGTGCCCAGAGCAACATCGACCACAAAGTGGTGACGCCGTTTAACTTCTACGCGGGTTTCGGCCCCAAAGACGGCAAGTTTAAGGCCGGCGTGGCCGTGTTCACCCCCTACGGCAGCACGCTGAAATATGCCGACAACTGGGACGGCCGCTACGCCCTCACCGAAATCACGCTGCAGTCCATCTACGTGCAGCCGACGGCCTCGTTTGCCATCACCCCGCAGCTGAGCGTGGGCGCCGGCCTGATGATTCTGGCCTACGGCAACGTGAACCTGCAGAAAGACCTGCCCCTGCCCACCGGCCCGGGCCATATCACCCTCGATGGCAAAGCCAAAACGCAGTTCGGCTACAACGTGGGCGTGTACTTCAAGCCCAGCGACAAGCTGAGCGCCGGCGTCAGCTACCGCTCGAAAATTGACGCGGTCGTTGAAAACGGCACCGTCAGCTACTCGGGGCTGCCCACGGGCGCCAGCGCCTCCACCATCAACCGGGGCTTCACGGCCAATGCCTTCTCGGCTACGCTGCCGCTGCCGGCCGTGGCTAGCGTGGGCATCGGCGTTACGCCCAACGAAAAGCTGACTATTGGTCTGGACGCCGCCCTGACGTTCTGGAGCGCTTACCGCTCGCTCGACTTCACCTTCAGCGGCAACAATGGCAACGGCACCACCGATGGCCTGGTGGGTGGCAGCACTACCAGCACCTCGAAGCGCTACTACCAGGATGCGCTGGCCTTTCGCCTGGGCGGCCAGTACAAGGTGAGCGACAAGCTGACCGTGCGCGCCGGCGCCAGCTACGACTTCTCGGCCGTAAAAGACGGGTACATCACGCCGGAAACGCCCGACGCCGACCGCGTGATTCTGACCACCGGCCTGAGCTATCAGGTAACCGAGCACCTCGGCATCGATGCTTCGTTCCTGTTCGAAGATTTCCTCAAGCGCAGCCAGACGCCGGGCCAGCTGCTCGACAACGGCACCGCCGACCGCATTGCCGGCACCTACAAAACGCAGGTCTATGTGCCCGGCATCGGCCTGCACTACAAGTTCTAATCCCTCCCACCCGCACTTAGACTCTTTTTCGATATGAATCTGACCATTAACCGCACTGCACCGGCGCTTGCGCTGCTGGGCCTGGCCTTTGCCGGCTGCCAGCCGACTATTGAAGCCCCGGGCGCTTCGGCCGGCTCGGCAAATTTTTCGAGCTACGTGGCCGTGGGCAACTCCCTGACTTCGGGCTTCTCCGATGGTGGGCTTTACAACGAGGCGCAAGCCACTTCGTACCCGGCCATTCTGGCGCAGCAATTTGCCAAAGCCGGCAACGGCCCGGCCAGCTTCGTGCAGCCAGCGTTTTCGGCCGCTAGAAAGGACGGTTCGGGCTACGTCAAGCTGCTGTCGGTGAACGGTGCGCTCACGCCCGTGCAGCCTTCGCAGGCCAACAGCTTTCTGGGCGAGGCCGTGGCGTACACCAGCAACAACCTGCCAGCCCCCCCGCTGGGCTCGGGCCAGCCCGAGCTGGAAGCCTACTCCGGCAATCAACCCGACAACCTCGGTGTGCCGGGCATTTCGGTGCTGAGCGCCGATAAGACGGCTTCTACCTCAGGCAACGCCACCACTGACGCGATAACGCGAGCTTCGGCGGCGGCTTATGGCAACATCAACCCCTACTACCAGCGCCTACTGCCTGCCGCCGACCGCGGCACTAAAGACTACGTGACGTACATCGGCCAAAAAACGGCTACGTTCTTCACCTGCTGGATGGGCAACAACGACGTGCTGACCTACGCCACCAACGGCGGCGTGGCTTCGGCCAGCAACCCTTTCAGCGTCCTCACCGATACCACCAGCTTCGGCAAGGGCTACCGCAATATTGTGGCCACCATTTCGAAGAACGGCACGGTGGGCGGTGTGTGCGCCAACATCCCGAACGTGACGGCCATTCCGTACTTCAACACGGTAACGGTGGCGGCCGTAGCGGCCGCCTTTAAGGCCCAGAACGCCGCTTCGCCCGGCGTGTTCATCACGGTAAACGGCACGCCGTCGGTGCGCCTGGCTACGTCGGCCGACCTGCTGACGCTGCAGGCTCAGGGCTACATTGCCGCCACCGGTGCCGGCAGCACGCCCACTAACCCGCTGCCCAGCCAGTACGTGCTCGACGCCGCGGAGGTAACGACCGTGGTGACCCGCACCAACCAGCTCAACGCCATCATTGCCAAAACCGCCCGCCAAAACAAGGTGGCGCTGGCCGATATGAACACGTTCTTCAACAACATCGGCCAGTCGGGCGTGGTGACGAGCACCGTCAACAACAGCACGGCCTTTGTGTCGGGCAACCTGTTCAGCCTCGACGGCGTGCACCCCACGCCCCGCGGCTACGCCGTAGTGGCCAACGAGTTTATCCGCGTTATCAACGGCTTCTACGGTGCTTCGGTACCGACCGTGAATCCGAATAGCTACCGCGGCGTCATGTTCCCGATGTAAGAACTACCGCCGTGCTGCAAAAAGCGCCTTCCCTGCCCGGGAAGGCGCTTTTTGTTTTTATTGCGGGCCACCGGGCCGGCTCGCCAGATGCGCCGCAATGAGTTGGGCGTGGTGCCGGCCGTTTTCGATGAACCAGCGGCTGGTGGCCCGGCCGCCGCACACGGTGCCGGCCACAAACACCCCGGGCCGGGAGGTTTC
>NZ_BAAGZM010000401.1:0-4001 GCF_054778495.1 Hymenobacter agri | reverse complement strand
TGCGGCCCCGCCCGGCCCCGGTGCTGGCGGCCGCGCCCAACGCGTTGGCTCTTGCTTTCGGGCTGATTCACGGGCTGGGTTTCTCGAACTACCTGCGGGCGCTGCTGGGGCCCAACAGCCGCCCGGTGCAGGAGCTGCTGGCCTTCAACGTAGGCGTGGAGCTGGGACAGGTATTGATTGTCGGCATCATTCTGCTGCTGGGGGCGCTGCTGTTGCGCGGCTTCGGCGTGCAGCGGCGCGACTGGTTGCTCACAACCAGCGGCGCGGCCCTGGGCATTGCCGCTCTGCTGCTGGTGCAGCTGCTGGGGGCGTAGGCTGCACATCACGGGGCCGGGGGTGAGGTTGCCGCAACCTTGCCGTAACTTTCAGCGACCTTATCGGTCGCCATTTCTAATCTGATTTCTTCACTTCACGCTTTTTCTATGCGTCGTCTTTTATTCGCGGGCCTAGTGCTGGCCGTGGCGGGCCAACAGGCCGCCGTGGCCCAGACCACCAATTCGGGCACCGACAAATTTGCGCAGCTCGAAACGATGCTGCCCACGCCCAACAGCTACCGCACCGCCAGCGGCGCGCCCGGCACCGACTACTGGCAGCAGCGGGCCGACTACGACATCAAAGTCACCCTCGATGATGCCAAGCAGGCCCTCACCGGCCGCGAAACCATCACCTACACCAACCTCTCGCCCGATGCGCTGCCCTACCTCTGGGTGCAGCTCGACCAGAACATCTTCGAGAAAAACTCCATTGCCAACGCCACGCAGGTGGGCCAGTTGCAGGATAAGATGACCTTCCAGGCCGTAGAGGGTATGACTTCCACTTTCGATGGCGGCTTCAAGATTGAGGCCGTGACCGGCAAGGACGGCCGCGCCCTGCACACCGTCATCAACAACACGATGATGCGCGTGGACCTGCCCACGCCGCTGCTGCCGCGCCAGTCGGTGTCGTTCAGCGTGAAGTGGCACTACAACATCACCGACCAGTATAAGCAGGGGGGGCGCAGCGGCTTCGAGTACTTCGCCGACGACAAGAACTACCTCTACGAGATGGCCCAGTTCTACCCCCGCATGGCCGTGTATTCGGACAATCAGGGCTGGCAGCACAAGCAGTTTCTGGGCAACGGCGAGTTCACGCTGCCCTTCGGCGACTACAAAGTGAGCATCACCGCGCCGGCCGACCACATCGTGGGTGCCACCGGCACGCTGCAAAACGCCGCGCAGGTACTCACCGCCACGCAAATGAAGCGCTGGGAGCAGGCCAAATCGGCCACCAAGCCTGTGCTCATCGTGAGCCAGGAAGAGGCCGTGAAGAACGAAGCCAGCCGCGCCACCGGCACCAAAACCTGGAATTTCGCCGCCAAAAATGTGCGCGACTTCGCCTGGGCCAGCTCGCGCAAGTTCATCTGGGATGCCATGCAGATTAAGCAGGAAGGCAAACCCGTGATGTGCATGAGCTACTACCCCAAGGAAGGCAACCCGCTGTGGGGCCAGTATTCGACGCAGGTAGTGGCGCACACCATCAAAACCTACTCGAAATACACCATCCCGTACCAGTACCCGGTGGCCATTTCGGTGCACGGCCCGGTGGGCGGCATGGAGTACCCGATGTTGTGCTTCAACGGCGGCCGCCCCGAGAAGGACGGTACGTACTCGCAGAACACCAAGTACGGGATGATTTCGGTGATTATCCACGAAGTTGGCCACAACTTCTTCCCCATGATTATCAACTCCGACGAGCGGCAATGGAGCTGGATGGACGAGGGCCTGAACTCCTTCGTGCAGTTTCTCACCGAGCAGGAGTGGGAGCGCAACTACCCCAGCCGCCGCGGCGAGCCGCGCAATATCGCGGCCTACATGGCCACGGCCGACAACCTGCAGTCGCCGATTATGATTAACTCGGAGTCGGCCCTGCAGTTCGGCAATAACGCCTACGGCAAGCCCGCCACGGCCCTCAACATCCTGCGCGAAACGGTAATGGGCCGCGAGCTGTTCGACTACGCCTTCAAGACCTACGCCAAGCGCTGGGCCTACAAGCACCCCACGCCCGCCGACCTGTTCCGCACCATGGAAGACGCTTCGGCCGTCGACCTCGACTGGTTCTGGCGCGGCTGGTTCTACACCACCGAGCACACCGACCTGGCCCTGGAATCGGTGAAGAGCTACAACGCCAGCACCCGCAACCCGCAGGTAGAGAATGCCCGCCTGCAACAGCAGAAAGCCGCCGCGCCGCAGTCCATCACGGCCCAGCGCAACGCCACCGACATCGCCAAAACGCTGGTGGAGGAGAAGCCCGAGCTGAAGGACTTCTACAACAGCTACGACCCGCTGGCCGTGACGCCCGCCGACCAGCAGCGCTACACCGCCATGCTCAACGGCCTCACGCCCGAGCAGCAGCAGCGCCTCAACGACGCGCAGAGTAACTTCTACGAGCTGAGCTTCCGCAACGTGGGCGGCCTGGTGATGCCCATCGTGCTGCAAATGACCTACGCCGACAACACCCAGGAAATCCAGACCATTCCGGCCGAAATCTGGCGCAAGAACAACGCCCAGGTGACGAAGGTCATCGTGACGAAGAAGCCCGTCATCAGCTTCGTGATTGACCCCTTCCAGCAAACGGCCGACACGGATTTGAGCAACAATGCTTTCCCGCGCCAACCCGCCGCCTCGCGCTTCGAGCTGTTTGAGCAGCAGCGCCCGCAGGCTCCGGCCAACCCCATGCAGCAGGCTGCCAAAGCCGCTACCAGCCCCATGCAGAAGCTGGAGCAGAAGCCCGGCAGCAGCGGGAACTAGCCAAGCGTCAACCTCACCCCCTGACCCCCTCTCCTTGGGGAGAGGGGGCACCGGTTCGGACCAGGCAGTAAACAAAAAGAGCCCAGCGTAGTGCGCTGGGCTCTTTTTGTCTGTGGGTTTACGTCAGGTGCATTTCCGGTGACCCCTCTCCCCAAGGAGAGGGGGTCAGGGGGTGAGGTTACGCCCGCGGCGGAATGTTCGGAGCCTCACCGCCCACCATGCGCGAAATCAGCCCGTGGTCTTCCTTGCTCTCGGCCAGCACCACGCCCACCACGTGCAGCAGAATGAAGCCGATAATGAGGTACATCGTCACGTTGTGCACCTCCTCGGCCAAGTGCTGAATGTCCTTCAGCCACGACACGTCCTCGAAAATGAGAATCAGCCCCGTGGCCACCATGATGGTGATGAACAGGTAAAACAGCGCGTAGGTGGTTTTAGCGAACAGAATTTTGCCGGCCTTGCTCTTATCGGCCGGTGGGGCCAGCCGGTAGCGGCGCAAAATCTCCATCAGCCGCGCCGAGAAGCGTAGCTCCGAAGGCCCCGACAACTGCAAACCCAGCCGGAACACCCACAGCGCCACCAGCGTCCAGCCGAAGTAGATGTGCCAGGCCCAGATGCGCTCGCTGATGATGTGCGCCAGCTCGCGCGCCTGCGGCACCGACACCTCCTTGCCCGACGACTGCAGCTCCGGCACCGCCGTTTTCGCCTTCACAATCACCTTCTGAAACAGAATGGTCATCAATTGCAGTGAAATCAGCAGCGCGTTGGCCCAGTGCCAGAGGCGCAGCGAGCCCCGGTAATCTTTGATGGGTACTTCGACGGCGGGGGCAATGCTTGGGTTCATGGGGCGAAAGATTGAAGGGTTTTACAGCGAAAGGGCCGCCGCTTCTACGGCTGCCGCCAGCTGCGGTTCGACGCGGCCGGGGTATTGCAGCAGCGCCGCCGCGAGGCAGTCGAAGGCCGCATTCAGGTCGTGCTGGTTGATGACGTAGGCCAGGCGCACTTCCTGCCGGCCCAGGCCCGGCGTTTGGTAGAAGCCGTTGGCAGGCGAGAGCATCAGCGTTTGATTATCAAGCGTGAACTCTTCGAGCAGCCACTGGCCGAAGGCTTCGGCATCGTCGACGGGCAGGCGGGCCACCACGTAGAAGGCCCCGCCCGGTACCGGGCAGGTCACGCCCGGCATGGCGCGCAGGCGGGCCACGGTGAGGTCGCGGC
>NZ_BAAGZM010000400.1:0-4008 GCF_054778495.1 Hymenobacter agri | reverse complement strand
GCGCGCCTGCCGCATCCGGCGCCGCCACGGCTACCCGCGAGGCGCCGCGCTTCGGCGATTTCCTGGAACTGCCCCACAACCTGAATGGCTATTTCGACCTGGAGCAGGCCAAGCGCGTGGCCCGTCAGGAGGGCAAGCCCATCTTCATCGACTTCACCGGCCATGCCTGCGTGAACTGCCGCAAGATGGAAGCCACCGTGTGGAGCGACCCGCAGGTGCTGCAGCAATTGCGCAACGACTACGTGGTAGTGGCGCTTTATGTAGACGATAAAACAGAATTGCCACAGAAAGAGTGGTACACCTCGAAACACGATAACCAGCTGAAAACCACCCTTGGTAAGCAGAATGCTGACCTGCAGGTAACCCGCTACGGCGTAAATGCGCAGCCTTTTTACATCCTGCTCGACCCCAACGATGCAACCAATACGCCGCTGGTAACGCCTATTGCCTACGAGCCTGACGTTGCGCAATTCAGCGCTTTCCTGCGGGCTGGTTCCGAGCAGTTTCGCAAAGGGGCGCCAGTGGCGGCCCGTTAGGTAGCCCGGCCAGGGTTTGATAAGTGATGAGGATAGCGCAAACTTCTTTTTGGCAAACACACGAAGGGGCGGCCCCCACCCAGAGGCCGCCCCTTACCAGTGTGGAGGTGCGCACCCACCCAGATGCGCAGCCCCGTTTTCCCCTCTTCTCCTCTGGCACCAACCACAGCCGTAGCGAGAGCGAACGCTCTCAAAGAATGGACAGTTTCGCAACAACGCCGTGGGCGTTAGCATCGAAAAACCGGCAGATTCGGCTACGTAGCTGCTGTGGAAGAGCGGCTAAGGATTGCAACAAATGTAATGGGCTGTGATAGTAGATGCAAATAATAATGGCTACATAAATGAATAATTGCAATAAATTTAATTTTTAGTCGTTAACTTACAAATATTAACAAACCTTTCCTGCAAAAGATGGCTCGTAATTACGAACTTGATGACACCGACCGGCACATCCTGAACCTGCTCATTCAGGACGCGAAGATGCCCTACACCGAAATCGCCCGTAAGGTGAACGTGTCGGGCGGCACTGTGCACGTACGCATGGCCCGCCTCGAAGAAATTGGCATCGTGCAGGGCGCCACCCTGCGCATCGATTACCAGAAGCTGGGCTACGGCGTGAGTGCCTTTCTGGGCATCTACCTGCAAAAAAGCTCGGAGTACACCGGCGTGGTGAACCAGCTGCGCGAGATTCCGGAGGTTGTCAACATCAACTTCACCACCGGGGCCTACGGCGTATTTGCCCGCCTGCAGTGCCGCGATACCCAGCACCTGCGCGACGTGCTGCACGACCGCATTCAGCCCATCGAGGGCATTTTGCGCACCGAAACGCTGATTTCGTTGGAGGAAGTGCTCAACCGCTCGGCCGAGTTGACCTAGCCGACATCACCAGCTAGCTACTGCCAGACCGTCTGCCGCCGGCGGGCCCCGAACCGGGCCGGCCGGCGGCAGCGTATTTTTGTGCCGTGCCCACTGCCTCTGCTCCGCCCGCCACGCTGCTCATCCAGACCGCCTTCATCGGCGACGTGATTCTGATGACGGCCCTGCTCGAATACCTGCACCAGACCGCGCCCGCCACGCCCGTCGACGTGCTGGTGCGGCGCGGCAACGAGGGCCTGCTGGCCGGCCACCCGCACGTGCGCCGCGTGCTGGTCTGGGACAAGAAGCACCGCAAGTATGCCGCGCTGTGGGATTTGCTGGGCCAAATTCGGGCCGCGAAGTACGGCCGCGTCGTCACGCTGCAGCGCTTTGCCAGTACGGGTTTCCTCACGGCGTTTTCGGGCGCGCCCGAGCGCATCGGCTTCGTCAAAAACCCGCTGAGCCGGTTTTTCACGCGCCGCGTGCCGCACGTCATCGGCGATGGCACGCACGAGGTGGAGCGCAACTTGGCGCTGTTAACGGATGCCGTGCCCACTCCACGAGTGTCGCCGCGCCTCTACCCCACGGCGGCCGACGAAGCGGCCGTAGCGCCCTATGTGGCGGCCGGGCCGTACATCTGCCTGGCACCCACGTCGGTGTGGTTCACTAAGCAGTACCCCGAGGAAAAGTGGCTGGAGCTGCTGGCGGCCCTGCCCGCCGGCGTGCGCGTGTACCTGCTGGGCGGCCCGCCCGACGTAGCGGCCTGCGAGCGGCTGGCGGCGGCCAGCGGGCGCGAAAACGTGGTGAGCGTTGCCGGGAAAATTGGCTTGCTGGCCTCGGCGGCGCTGATGCGTGGGGCGGTGATGAACTACGTGAACGACTCGGCGCCCATGCACCTGTGCTCGGCGGTGGGCGCGCCCGTTACGGCAATTTTTTGCAGCACGGTGCCGGCGTTTGGGTTCGGGCCGCTGGCACCAGTTTCATTCGTGGTCGAGACGAAGGAGAAGCTAGATTGCCGGCCCTGCGGGCTGCATGGGCATGCGGCCTGCCCGCTGGGGCACTTTCGCTGCGCGTATAGCATTGAAGTAGGGCAACTCTTGGCCACGCTGCCGGTTATGGCTTCTTAAAATTGTCTGTCATCCTGCGCATTTCGCGCATCAAGCGAAGGCGAAGGATGACAGACGGCACGGCCGTACCTTTGTATTACTTATGCTTGATTATCACATTTACGAATATCCGAATGGTATCCGCCTGTTGCACAAACAGGTACTGCACACCAAAATAGCGCACTGCGGGTTTTTACTCGATATTGGCTCGCGCGATGAGGCCCCGCACCAGCAGGGCCTGGCCCACTTTTGGGAGCACATGGCATTTAAAGGCACCGAGAAGCGCAAGAGCTTCCACATTCTCAACCGCCTCGAAACCGTGGGCGGCGAGTTGAACGCCTACACCACCAAGGAAAAAATCTGCTTCTACGCCTCGCTGCTGAGCACGCACTTCGAGCGCGCATTCGAACTGCTAACCGACCTCACGTTCAACTCTGTATTTCCGGGCCGCGAGCTGGAGAAGGAGCGGGGCGTGATTCTGGAGGAAATGAGCATGTATCAGGATGCGCCGGAAGATGCCATCGTGGATGATTTTGATACCGTGGTATTTGGCGACCACCCGCTGGGCGTGAACATTCTGGGCACCCGCGAAAGCGTGAGCCGCTTCCAGACGGCCGACTTCCACGCGTTTTTGCAGGAGCAGCTGCGCACCGACCGGCTGGTATTCAGCTCGGTGAGCAACCTGTCGTTCACAGAAGTGAAGCGCTTGGCCGACAAGTTTCTGGCGCCGCTGCCGGCCCGGCGCGGCCCGCGGGTGCGCCGCCCGGTGGGGGCCTACACACGCAAAACGCAGACCGAAACCCGACCCATTCAGCAGGCCCATTGCCTGATTGGCGGCCCGGCCTACTCGCTGAACGACCCGCGCCGCATCCCGTTCTTCATGCTGAACAATATTCTGGGCGGCCCGGGAATGAACTCGCGCCTGAACCTGGCCGTGCGCGAGAAGTACGGCCTCGTGTACACTATCGACAGCACGTATTCGCCCTACACCGATACCGGTCTGTTCGGCATCTACTTCGGCACCGAGGGCAAGCAGGTGAAGCGCACGCTGGGCCTGGTGCAGAAGGAGCTGAAGCTGCTGCGCGAAAAACCCCTCACTACCAACCAGTTGCACGTGGCCAAGCATCAGCTGATGGGCCAGCTCGCCATGAGCGAGGAAAGCAACGGCGGCATGATGCAGCTGCTCGGCAAAAGCACCCTCGACCTGGGCCGCGTGGAGCCGTTGAGCGAGATTTTCGGCAAAATCGAGAAAATCACTGCCGCCGAGCTGCAGGAGATGGCCAACGATGTGCTGACCGAAGACCACCTGAGCGTGCTGCAGTACGTGCCGGAAGGGAAGTAGCGCGATGCGGATAACAGGCGGCGCGCTGGTTTGGCTGTTCACGCTTGGGGCTCTGGCCTCGGCCGCGACGGCGCAGCCGGTGCAACGGCAGCGCGTGCAGCCCACCGACCCCGCCGACCTGTACCGCAACGGCAAACACGCCCGTGAGCTCGCTTACTACTCGTTGGCC
>NZ_BAAGZM010000399.1:0-4016 GCF_054778495.1 Hymenobacter agri | reverse complement strand
CCGGCGGCCGTGGTCATCATCGGGGCCGGCGCGGCGGGCAGCGCGGCGGCCGAAATGCTGCGCCGCGAAGGCTACGAGGGTATCATCAAGCTGCTCGATGGCGAAGCCGAAGCGCCTTACGACCGCACGATGCTATCCAAGAGCTTTCCGGCCGATGCGAAGAAGCCGGTGAGTCTGCGGCCCGAAGGGTTCTACGCCAAGCACCGCATCAGACTGGTGCGCGGCGAAGTAGCCGGCCTCGACGTGCCCGGCCGCCGCGTGACGCTGGCCGACGGCAGCAACCACGCCTACGACCGCCTGCTGCTGGCCACTGGGGCCGAGCCCATCCGGCTCGATATTCCCGGCCACGACCTGCCGCACGTGCACGTGCTGCGCTCCCTAACCGACCATCATGCCATTGCGGCTGCCGCCGAAAAAGCCAAACGAGCGGTGGTGATTGGGGCCAGCTTCATCGGGCTGGAAGTGGCCGCCGCCCTGCGCACCAAAGGCCTCGAAGTGCACGTGGTAGCCCCGGACGGGTTGCCGCTGGCCAAGGTGCTGGGGCCGGATTTGGGCCACATCATCCAAAAGGTGCACGAAGACAAGGGCGTAATTTTCCACCTGAAGCAGAAAGCTGCCCGCATCGAAGCCGATGTGGTCACGCTGGAAAATGGGGAGCAGCTGGCGGCCGATTTGGTAGTGGCCGGCATTGGCGTGCGGCCCCGGCTGGCGCTGGCGGAGGCCGCCGGCCTGACGCTGGACAAGGGCGTGACGGTGAACGAATACCTCGAAACCAGCGCCCCCGGCATCTTTGCCGCCGGCGACATTGCCCGCTGGCCCGACCCGCACTCCGGCCAGAACATTCGCGTGGAGCACTGGGCCCTGGCTCAGCGCCAGGGCCAGACGGCCGCCCGCAATATCCTGGGCCAGCAGGAAAAATTTGAGGCCGTGCCCTTCTTCTGGAGCAAGCACTACGACTTCTCGGTGCGCTACGTGGGCCACGCCGAAAAGTGGGACGAGGCCGTGGTGAACGGCGATTTGGCCAAGCAGGAGTTCTCCATCGCCTACCAAGCCAGCGGCAAAACGCTGGCCGTGGCCAGCGTGAAGCGCGACGTGGAAAACCTCAAAGCCGAAGTGGCCATGGAAGCCGACGACGCGGCGGCGCTGGCCACACTGCTCGGCGCGGGCCAGGCGGCCGCGGCCAACGGCTGATAACAAGGCATGAAGGCCGCTGGCACGTTTTGCGGCGCTTATCGAGGTCTAGCTGTTGCTCCGCATCGTTGGCGTAGCGGATGACTTCGGTAGGCGCCATGCGACGTTTTAGGCCGGACTTTAGCTTAGAAAGCCGCCGGAACGATGTAGAGACGCATACTTGCGTCTCGTCGTTGAACGAAATCAGCCAAATTGCGCGGACGACAAGAGCAAGTATGCGTCTCTACGTGGGCGAATCGATTTCCTACGCAGCGTCATAATTTATCTCATTTCAAGTAGAGAAGAAGAAAAGAAATAAGACGAGCTAGTTAGAAATATTTTCAGGCGGAGGCGCTGAAGCAGTGTGCGGTATCGGCATTCAGCCCCTAGCTTTGCCAGGAAGTTGTCGTCGCTAATTATTTAGTTAATTTCTTTCCTTTCTGCTCTGCATGAACATTCGCACTCTCGGTCTTGCGGCCGTTCTTTTTCTGGCGTTGCTGTGTACCGCCTGCGGCCCGACTATCTACCTGGCCAACGACTTCCGCACCTACGCTCCGGCCCATAAAGTGGTAGCCATTCTGCCGGCCAGCGTCAGCATCGGCATGCGGCCCAATCAGGCCCGCAACACTTCGGCTGAGCAGATGCGCACCCTGCAACAGCAAACGTCCCTCGATTTTCAGTCGCGCATTTACGCGTGGCTGCTGCGCCGCAAGCAGCAGTCGAGCTATACCGTCGATTTTCAGGATGTTGCTCTCACCAACTCCCTGCTGCGCAAAGCCAACCTCAGCGACGAGGACATGCGCACGCTCTCGCCGCAGGACCTGGCCAAAACCCTCGGCGTCGATGCCGTGCTCACAACCAGCGTACGCACCTCCAAGCCGATGAGCGACGGTGCCGCCGTGGCCGTGGGCCTGCTGGTGGGTGCCTGGGGCGCTACCAACCAAGCCAACATCACCGTGAATATCCACGAGGCTACGGGCGGCAAGCTGCTCTGGAAGTACGACTACGTGGCGGCCGGCTCGGTAGGCAGCTCGCCCGAAGGCATGGTGAACGCGCTGATGCGCAATGCGTCACGCAAATTCCCCTACACGCCCGTTAAATCGTAGTTTCTAGCTCTTTCGCAACAATCGCCGACAGCCAGACAGGCCGCTTCCCTCGCCGGAAGCGGCCTTTTTTTGCCCAGTCAACGAATTCATGTCGCCTCCAGCTTCTGCCCCTGAATGGCCCGGGCCATGAGCTCCGGAAACTTAGCCGGCGTGCAGGCAAAGCTGGGAATATCGAGCGCCGCCAGCTGCTCGGCCACGCGGCGGTCGAAGCTCGGGGCGCCATCGTCGCTCAGGGCCAGCAGCACCACCACGTTCACGCCGGCGGCCTTGAGGGCGGCGGCGCGCTTTATCATTTCCTTCTCGTTGCCACCCTCGTAGAGGTCGGTGATGAGGACGAGGATAGTATCGGTGGGGCGGGTGATGAGCTGCTGGCAGTAGTTGAGGGCCAGGTTGATGTCGGTGCCGCCGCCGAGCTGCACGCCGAAGAGTAAATCAACCGGGTCGTGCAGGTTTTCGCTCAGGTTCACCACGGCCGTGTCGAACACCACCATGTGCGTTTTCACTGCCTTCAGCGAAGCCAGCACCGCCCCGAACACGCCCGCGTACACCACCGACGAGGCCATCGAGCCGCTTTGGTCCACGCAGAGCACAATTTCCTTCAGCGCCTGCCCGCGCCGGCCGAAACCCACCAGCCGCTCCGGAATAATGGTTTTGTGCGCCGCCTGGTAGTGTTTCAGGTTGGCTTTGATGGTTGCACCCCAGTCGATTTCGTGGTAGCGCGGGCGCGGGTTGCGCACAGCCCGGCTCAGGGCGCCCTGCACGGCCTGGCGCAGCGGGTTGCTGAGCTTCTGCTCCAGCTCGCGCACCACTTTGGTAATGACCTCGCGGGCGGTAGCCTTGGCCTTCTGCGGCATCACCCGACTGAGCGACATGAGCGTGCCCACCAAATGCACGTCGGCCTGCACCGTGCGCAGAATTTCGGGCTCAAGCAGCAGCTGGTTCAGGCCCAGGCGCGTCATGGCATCCTGTTGCATCACGGCCACTACTTCGGTGGGGAAATACTCGCGGATGTCGCCCAGCCAGCGGCTCACGCGCGGCGCGGAACCGCCCAGGCCGGCCTTTCGCTCGGCCCGGTCACCGTCGTAGAGGGCGGTGAGCACGTCGTCCATGCGGCCGTAGTCGGGCGGCATTTGCACCGAGTTTTCAACATCGGCGGCACTGCCGAGCACAAGTTTCCAGCGGGTGGGAGAGGTGGGCATAGATAAAATCGGGTTAATAATTGTACGTCATGCTGAGCTTGTCGAAGCATCTCTACCGCTTCGTTGAATCAGCATTAATTACTTGTGTGGTAGAGATGCTTCGACAGGCTCAGCATGACGTTCAGATTTAGTTCTGATAAATTAAGCCTGCACCCCCAGCAGCGCCCGCAGCCCCGGCAGCACCAGTGCCCCGCGCTCCCAGTCGAAATCGGCCTCTGAAGCTGCTACCGGCATGGCGGCGTCCGAACTCGCAATCTCCAGAATCTGCCGCCGCTCAGGCAGCGAGAAATCCGTGAAGGCACGGCGCAGCAGCGGCACTATTTCGCGGAAGGTTTCTTCGTTGAGGTCGCCCAGCCAGCCGTCGAGCATGTCGAACAGCTCACGGTGATGGATGAGTAGCAGGCCCGAGCCGCGCAGGAAACCCTCAATCCAGGCAGTGGCGTAGTCGGTGGGCTGGGCGGGGGCCAGGGCTAGGCCGAGGGCCGTAGCGGTAACATCCGGGGCGGCTTGCTGGGCGTCGAAGAGCAGGCGGGCGGCGGCC
>NZ_BAAGZM010000398.1:0-4025 GCF_054778495.1 Hymenobacter agri | reverse complement strand
CGTGGCGCCAATGCCGCTGGCCCCGCCGGTGATGCGGGCATCGGTAGCAGTACTGGCCGCGCCGGTCGAGTCGGGCTGGCCGGTGGTGGTTACCGCGGGCATGCTCATCGCCTGGCTATTAACGGTAGGTTTTTCCTTTTCCTTAACGGTAGTGGCGCAGTTACTGAGGAAAGCCAGCAGCCCCAAGGCCGCCAGAGGCGAGCGAAAACGTGATTTCATGGAATGCAGAAATGTTATTGGCCAGCGGGAGCCCCGCCGGCGGGGCTTATACGGAAGAAACCGAACAATAGCTGTGTCTATATAATGTGCCTAAGTTGGGGCCCGGCCCGTACCGCCGATAGCGCGCGGTGCCGAGGCGCGGCTATCTTTGCGCCCGAATGAAAAGAGCCGGCCGCCGGTTCCTTCTGTATCATCTCCTTTTGAAGATTTATGGCATTGCAATTTGATTTGGTCGTGGTCGGCAGTGGCCCCGGCGGGTACGTAGCCGCTATCCGGGCGTCGCAACTAGGTTTGAAAGTGGGGGTTATCGAGCGCGAGTCGCTGGGCGGCATCTGCCTCAACTGGGGCTGTATTCCCACCAAAGCGCTGCTCAAGAGCGCGCAGGTGTTCGAATACCTCAACCATGCCGCCGATTATGGCCTCACCGCGAGTGGCGTGGGCTACGACTTCGGCGCCGTCATCAAGCGCAGCCGCGGCGTGGCCGAGGGCATGAGCAAGGGCATCAACTTCCTGTTCAAAAAGAACAAGATTGAGGCCATCATGGGCACCGGCAAAGTATTGGCCCCCGGCAAAGTGGAAGTAACCAAAGCCGACGGCAGCAAGGAAACCGTGGAGGCCAAGAGCATCATCCTAGCCACCGGCGCCCGCGCCCGCGAGCTGCCCGCCCTGCCCATCGATAACCAGAAAATTATCGGCTACCGCAAGGCCATGGCCATGGAGCAGCTGCCCAAGCGCCTCGTGGTGGTGGGCTCGGGCGCCATCGGCGTCGAGTTTGCCTACTTCTACCGCACCATGGGCTCCGAAGTGACGGTGGTGGAGTACCTGCCCCGCATCGTGCCGGTGGAAGACGAGGAAGTGTCGCGCCAGATGGAGAAGTCGTTCCGCAAAATCGGCGTGAACGTGCTCACCAGCGCCGAAGTGACCAAAGTGGACACCAGTGGCGAAGGCTGCAAAGTGACCGTCAAAACTGCCAAAGGCGAGCAGCAGATTGACTGCGACGTGGTGCTGAGCGCTGCCGGCGTGGTGACCAACCTCGAAAACATCGGCCTCGAAGAGTTGGGTATCAAAGTAGAGCGCGGCCGCGTAATTGTGGACGATTACTACCAGACCAACGTGCCCGGCATCTACGCCATCGGCGACATCGTGCCCGGCCCCGCGCTGGCCCACGTGGCCTCGGCCGAAGGCATCATCTGCGTCGAGAAAATTGCCGGCCACCACCCCGAGCCGCTCAACTATCAGAACATCCCCGGGTGCACCTACGCCTCGCCCGAAATTGCCAGTGTGGGCTACACCGAGGCTGAGGCCAAAGAAAAAGGCTACGATGTGTTGGTAGGCAAATTCCCCTTCTCGGCCTCGGGCAAAGCCAGCGCGGCCGGCGCCAAAGACGGCTTCGTGAAGGTGATTTTCGACAAGAAATACGGCGAGTGGCTCGGTGCCCACATGATTGGCATGAACGTAACCGAGATGATTGCCGAGGTAGTGGTAGCCCGCAAGCTCGAAACCACCGGCCACGAAATCATCAAGGCCGTGCACCCGCACCCGACGATGTCGGAAGCCGTGATGGAGGCCGCCGCCGCCGCGTACGGCGAGGTGATTCACCTGTAGTATTCTTGACTAACTTACCCCGGAAAGACCTTCTCAAGCTGATTGAGAAGGTCTTTTTTCTTCCACCTTCCACGTTGTTTTTATGTTTAAAATATACTTTCTTCTAATCGCACTTGTCGCCATGTTGGCTGGCTGTGGGGGCGTTAGCGAATTCGGAACTGATGCGGTGATGCGGGAATACGGTGGTAGCCTGAGCGCAAAATCCGGGGTGAATAACTCGACCGACAGCACAGCCGTGCAAGGTCGTTACGTGGAATTAGAGTTGATGAACGACCAGCTGGAATCCACATTTCCGAAGCTGAGCATCCCGGCATCGAATTGCGCCTACCTATTTTACCGCGCTGTTAGCCCGGCCGAGCGGGAAAAGTACGACTTCATTAGAATCACCATCAAAGGCAGAGACAACAGCTACTCCCATTCATACCCGATGAAGGAATTGGATGCGGTTGACATGGCTAAGAATAAATTCGATGAGGTTGGCCGATTACTTAAAAGCGAGAATTATGACGACTTGCTTTTACAAATGGACCCGCATTATTTCCAACCGGGAGATTTACAGAAACTCAAACCAATGCTGCAAGAAATGGACAAGCAGTTTGGTAGAACCGGCGGGTTCAAGCTGGAAGGTTTTGAGTTTGACGACTACGTGAATAAAGGAAATAAGCAGCGGTTGATAACGATGTATGGTCTGCTCACCAAGCAACGCAACCAAGCGCTGGTGGCCTTAACGCTAAATACATCTGCGTCGATTAGCGCACCCAACATTGTTGGGTTACGAATGTAGCGAGTGGCCAAGCGGGAGCAGTAAATTAGAAAACGATTGAGTTTGTAAGGAATCCTTACAAACTCGAAGATGACGAAATGTAGTTGTCCGGCAATTCCGGACAACTGCAGAGATGTTACTCAATTATCAAGTATTCCTTGACGACTGGCCCGCAATTGTAGGGTACAACGCTTCTTTGAGTTTTAGATAATGGGAACGAGTACGCAGAAGCATAGCGCTTTCGCACTAGTAAAAACAACTGTCAAGAATTCCTTGACAGTTATTTAATCCTGCTCTGCCGCCACTGCCGGCACCGCCGCTGGCTTCCGCTTCCAGCTCACCAGCCACACGCCCAGGAAGATGAGGGCTGCCTGCCCGGCCTTGCCCCAGGTGAGATGGTCTTTGCCTAGGGCCACGGCAATGAGCACGGCCAGCACCGGCTGCGGGTAGATGTACACGCCCAGCAGGGCGGGGGAGGCGTATTTCAATGCCCAGTTATTCAGCAGATAGGCCAGGATGGTGAGAAAGACCACCATGTAGCCGATTTCGAGCCAGATGTAGAGCGGGAAGTGGGCGTAGTCGGCCGTGAGGGCATTGCGCCAGCCAAACGGCACCGCAATGAACGCGCCCACCAGAAACACCCGCGCCAGCACCGTGAAGGCGTGGTACTTGCGCATGAGCGGCTGTGACAGCACTAGGTATAGCCCGAATACCGTGGCGTTGGCCAGGATGAACAGGTTGCCCAGCGTGGGGTTGGGCGCGGCGGCCGACTGCGTGTGGCGCCCCAGAATGAGCATGCCCGCGCCCGCCATGCCCACGGCAATGCCCAGCACGCGCGGCAGCGTAATCTTTTCCTTTAGCAAAAAGGCTGAGGCGATGACCACCACAATGGGCGCGATGGTTTGCAGCAACGAGGCCGAGATGGGCGAGGTCAGGTTCAGCCCCGAAAAAAACAGCAGTTGGTTCACGCCAATGCCCAGCACGCCGCAAGCGATGGACCGCAGATTGTCGGCCCGTCCGGTGATTTTATCCTGCGGCGCCACGAAGTATTTGATGATGGCGAAAAACAGCGCCGCGCCCACAATGCGCAGCGTGACGATGCCAAATGGCCCCATATACTTCGGCATCACGTCTTTCGACAGCGAATAGTTGGCCGCGTAGATAAGGGCAACGAAAAACAGGGCCGCGTGCACGCGGAGGGAATTGCGCATAATGGAGGGAGGTGACGTGACCCGAAGGTCGGCGTGAGCCAACTTTGTAGTTCGCGTTTTCGCGCCGTAAGAACTCGTTTCGGTGCCGAACGTTCTAGAACGCGAACCACAAAGTTCGCGCTACTTTGCCACTCATGACTTCCCTCTTCCCCGACGACGAACCCACCGCTTTCATTCCGCCACCCGCACCCGGGGCCGACGCGCCCCTGGCCGAGCGCCAGCGCCCG
>NZ_BAAGZM010000397.1:0-4026 GCF_054778495.1 Hymenobacter agri | reverse complement strand
ACCGTCGGGCTGACCGGCGGGCAGCTCGGGCGTGCCCTGAGCGGGCAGCTCCACCTGCGATTCGCCGGCGGCGTTGGGCTCGGGCGTCACCGAAGGAGCCGTGGCTTCACCCGAGCGGCTCTGAATTTCGGCCAGACGGCGTTGCAAAATGCTCATCCGGTCTTCAGCGGACGAGTCGGGACCGCCGGCTTGCGGCGTGGTGGGGGTTTCTTCAGCAGCCATAAATCTTCGTATTAGCCGGCCCACGTCGGGGCCAGAGGAGCGCGCGTAAAAAAGTTAAAACAACAAACAACCCGGCCCGGGGGCCGCCTGCTTTAATTCAGGCTGGGGTCGACCGGATAGTTGGCCAGCACCTTGTAGCGCCCACCTTTCTCCCGCAGAATGTCCCGCCAGAAAGCATCAGATGCCAAAGTAAACACTTTCCCGGCGCTTGCGGGCTGCCGTATCCAACTCTGCCCCTGCATTTCGGCCGCCAACTGCCCCTCCGACCAGCCCGAATAGCCCACAAACAGGCGCACATCGTCGGCCGGCACGGCCCCGCTGCCAATCAGCCCGAGGAGCATTTCAAAGTCGCCGCCCCAGTACACGCCCTGGCCCAGGTCCTGGGCGCCGGGCAGGTCGGCCCGTTGATGCAGGAAGTGCAGGGTATTGGGTTCAACGGGGCCACCCAGGTACAGCGGCACGGTGCCGGCGGCGTGGTCGGGCTCGGGCAGGTCGAGCACATCGCCGAGCGTGAGGTTGGTGAGGCGATTGAGCACCAGGCCGAAGGAACCATCGGCCGGCTCGTCGCGGCAAATCAGTACCACGCTACGCTCGAAATTAGGGTCGCCGAGAAAGGGCTTGGAGATTAGCAGAGTGCCAGGACGCATAAGCTGCAAAGAGAAACGGTGGAGAAAAAGCAGCCGGGCCAGCCGACCAGCAGCTGCGGGCAACTGCCCACGCGGCGCTGCTACGGGTAGTACCTTGCAGCCCGAAAACCGGCCCGGGACTACCCGGGGTTGGTACTTAGACTGTGGCGTGCGGAAATTTGTTCCGGCTGCGGCTACGGTACTCCCGCTGCCAATTTCTTCTGCTTATCATGAATGACGCTCAACTGGCCGACCTGCGCAAAACGTACTCGCAGCGCTCCCTTTCCGAAGCCGACGTGCTGCCCGATGCGGTGCGCCAATTCCGCGCCTGGCTCGACGAGGCTATTGCGGCGCGGCTCGACGAGCCTACAGCCCTGACGCTGAGCACGGTGTCGGCGCAAGGCCAGCCGTCGTCGCGCGTGGTGCTGCTGAAAGGCCTTCCCGATGATGCCGGGTTCCTGTTTTACACGAACTACGACTCGCGCAAGGGCCGAGAGCTGGCCGCGCAGCCGCTGGCCGCGCTCAACTTTTTCTGGCCCGGCCTGGAGCGGCAGGTACGTGTGGAAGGCCGCGTCGAAAAAGCGCCGGCCGAGATGTCGACCGAATACTTCCAAAGCCGGCCGCGCGGCAGCCAGCTCGGCGCCTGGGCCTCGCCCCAAAGCCAGGTAATTGGCAGCCGCGAAGAGCTGGAAGCACGGGAGCACGCCATGGAAGCCGAATTTGCCGGCCAGGACCCGCTGCCCCGCCCGGAGCACTGGGGCGGCTACATATTGCGGCCCACGCTGGTCGAGTACTGGCAGGGCCGCCCCAGCCGCCTGCACGACCGCATTGTGTACGAGCGCGACGGCGCGGGCTGGCAGCGCAGCCGCCTAGCCCCGTGAGGTAACTCAATGGGTGAATGAGTGAGGAAGCAGCGCTTATTCAACTTACTCAACCAATCACTCATTACCCCATTCACTCATTCACCCATTGTCTTTTGGCTGAGATTCAACCCTTACGCGGCTGGCGCTACAACCCAACGCTGAGCGCCGACATTGATGCGTACGTGTCGCCGCTGTTCGACGTGGTATCGGCGAAGCAGCGCGAAGCCCTGTACCGCAACCCACTCAATTCCATTCACCTCTCGGTGCCGCGGGGCGATGACCCGGCGGCGGCGGCCTTGGCGCGACTGCAGCAGTGGCAGGCCGAGGGCGTGCTGCGCCAGGACGAATTGCCCGGCATCTATGCCTACTACCAGTATTTCCGGTTGCCGGGTAGCGCCCGCGAATATTGCCGCAAGGGCTTCATGTGCCACATTCGAGCCTACGATTGGGACGAGGACGTGGTGCTGCGCCACGAGAACACGCTGCCGGCGTCGGTGAACGACCGGGCCGAGCTGCTGGCGCGCACGCAATTCCAAAGCAGCGCCACCCACGGCCTGTACCGCGACGACGCATTTGAGTTGGAAGCCTACTTAGATGAAGCCATCCGCACGCCGCTGGTGGAAACGGATGAAGACTACCAAGGTGCGCGCGACGTGCTGGCCGTCATTCAGGATGCGGCCATTATTCGGCGTTTCCAGGCGGTGCTGGCGGCGCGGCAGGTCATTCTGGCCGACGGGCATCACCGCTATGAAGGGTCGCTGGCGTACCGCCAGGCCCGCGAAGTGGCGGCCGATGGCCAGGCCACTGGTAGCGAGCCGTGGAACTATCACCTGATGTACCTGACCAACTCGTCCGCCGACGACCTGCGCATTCTGCCCACCCACCGCCTGCTGCTGGAGCTGCCCGGTAACCTCAGCGACGAGGAGCTGCTGGTCCGGCTGGAGCCGTATTTCACCATTCGGCCGCTGGAAGACGCGGCCGTGCTGCCCGAGATTATTGCCGGCAAGCCCTGGGCTTTCGGCTTATACCTGGACGGGCAGACCTATAAAATCCGCCTCCGGCCCGAGGTACACGCCCAGCTCGACTGGGACACGACCGAGGCCGTGAAGGCGCTGGACCTGACCGTGCTGCATTACTTCGTGCTGGAGAAATGTCTGGGCATCATTGGCCCCGACGCGCAGCGGGCGTGGGCGGGCGTGGCCTACGTGCGCAACTTCGCCGAATGCCTGCAGCGCGTGGACCGCGGCGAGGCGCGGGCGGCGTTTATTGTGAATGAGGTGAGCATGGCCGAAGTGGAAGCCGTGTGCCACTCGGGGGCCGTGATGCCGCCGAAGTCGACATTCTTCTATCCCAAAACCATTGGCGGCTTCTTGTTCAGCAGCATTGCCGACGACGAAGCCAACAACATTTTTCTCGAATACTACCAGTCCCCGATACCCGCGTGAAACTAGTTCTGGCCTCCAATTCGCCTCGCCGCCGTCAGTTGCTGACTGAGCTGGGCCTGCCCTACGAAATCCGCCTGCGCGAAGTGGACGAAGACTTTCCGGCCCACCTGCGCCGGGCCGAGGTTGCCGAGTTTCTGGCAAAACGGAAGGCCTCAGCTTATATCCACGACCTGGCCGCCGACGAGGTGCTGCTGACCGCCGACACCATTGTGTGCCTTGAAAACGACGTGCTGAACAAACCCGCCGACAGAGCCGAAGCCCAGGCCATGCTGGGCCGCCTGCAGGGCCGGGCGCACGACGTGTTCACCGGCGTGTGCCTGCGCACCGGCGACGGACGGGAAGTTGTTTTCGCCGACTGCACCACCGTGCACTTCCGGCCCCTCACGCCCGCCGAAATCGACTATTACATCGATACCTGCCAGCCCTACGACAAAGCCGGCTCCTACGGCGCGCAGGATTGGCTGGGCCTGGCCGCCATCGACCGGCTCGAGGGCTCCTATTTTAACGTAATGGGCCTGCCTACGCACCGGGTATGGGCCGAGCTAGCGAAGCTGGGGGCATTGCCGGACAGCCGCAATGCATAGCGGCAAAAGCCAGCCGGAAACAGTGCCAGCCACTTTTTTTTGGCGGCTGGGCGGGGGCATAAGCATGCTGGCCACCGCCTGGCTGTTGCTGACCGTTGGACTGTGGCCTTACACCGCCGCGAAAGCCCTGGGTAGCATCGTATACAACGATTACGGCTACTTCAGGCTGCCGCTGGCCCTAACGCCGGGCCGCTGGTGGCTGCTGCGCACGGCATTGCTGGGCGCGCTGGCCTTGGGCGGCATGGCACTGGCAGCAAGCAGGCCAACAACCCTCGGAAATGAGCTG
>NZ_BAAGZM010000396.1:0-4030 GCF_054778495.1 Hymenobacter agri | reverse complement strand
GCACGTTCAGCCACGGCGTGGTGGAGTGGGCGAGGGGTGCGGGCGCGCCACCCAGGGCGGCTAGGGCTTCGCGATGGTAAAAAGGCTCCAGGCTGAAGCCGTCGGGCAGCGGCCAGCGCAGGGTTTCCGGGTCGCGACCTTTCAGCTCGCGGGCCAGGCGGGCCTGCCACTCGGCAGTCGTTACGGCCGGAAACTCGGCAAAGGAAACAGGCGAAGCAGCCGGGGTATCGGACATAATTTTTATTGACAGAAATGAGCTACGCGGTCAAATCGGGGCCGAAAGATACCGCCCGGTGAACTGAACTAGGCGAAACGCAGATTGGGGCTGCTTACGGGCGCGTACATTTGTTGGCTATTGTCCGGTCGCTGTTTTTTTATGCTAACTAAGTTTTACCCTTGGTTCCTGTTACTCATCCTGCTTCAACGGCCGCATGCGGTGCAGGCCCAGGCTTATTTCCGCTCGGGCTATGTCGTTGCGCTCACCGGCGATACGCTGCGTGGCACCGTCGATTACGGCCGTGGCAAGCACGCTGCCGCCGAATGCCGGTTTAAACCGGCCGCTACTGCCGCCACCGTTACCTATTTGCCAAATCAGCTGCGGGGCTACGGTTTCTCAAGCGACCGTTTTTACCAGTCGCAACGGGTGCCGGCCACGGCGGCCGATACCACGTCGAAAAGAGTTTTTCTGGAAGTGCTGGTGCTGGGCGCGGCCAGTTTGTATTACGCAACCGATGGAAGCGGCGACCATTACTACATCCGCATGGGCAATGGCCCGGTGCAACCTCTGGAGCAACTTTTCAAAGAGGTGAATGTGAATGGCAGCCGGGTGAAGCGGGAAGTTCCGCTGTATCGGTCAACGCTCGGCACGGCGTTCGATGCCTGTCCGACGGTGCGGAATAAAGTTGTCAATCTGTCATTCAGCCGCAGCGGCTTCATTCAGCTTTGCCAGGAATACAATGCCTGCGTAGGCGGCCGGCAAACCGTGTCGGAAGTGGCTTCTTCTAAAAAGCGGAGCTACTTCGTGTTGGAAGCGGTGGCCGGGGCGCAGGCGAGTGTTCTGCGCTTCGACGGCGCCGTGCCCATGCACGACATCGACATTAAAGGCGGCGTGCAGCCCGTGTTCGGGCTGGCGCTGCAGCAGTACGTGCCGGTGCTTTCCAATCGGTTTGGGGTTCGGCTGGAACTGCTCTACCAGCGGCAGAGGTATAACCAGGAAATCTACGTTCCCACTACGTATGCCTACCAGGCCTACGAAGAAGTACGGGTGAGCCTCGACCAGGTGCGTCTGCCGCTGTTGTTGAAGTACCAGCCGCTGAACGGCCGGTTCCGCCCGTTTGTGGAGGTCGGAGCTAGCTTTGGGTTCGCCCTCAATAATTCCAACGAATACCGTTACCGGGCCCAGCCCTCGGCCACGTATTCGGCCTGGATGCCCATTCTCGAAAGCCCACGCAGTATCGAAGAAGGAATTCTGGGTGGAGTAGGCGCAGCCCTGCAGCTGCCCAACAACCGTCATCTGGCGCTGGAGCTGCGCGTTGAGCGCACCAACGGGTTTAGTCCGGCTCCCGCAACTGGCACTGGTATCAACCGGGCATATCTGCTCTTCAGCTACGACCTGTCCAAGCCCCGCTCGTCCAACTAATTGCTTTTTCCATTCGGCATGCGTTCTGTTCGTTTCCTCGTTCCAACCTTGTTTTCCCTGGCGCTGGCCACCGGCTGCCAGCGCGCCGCCTACGTTCCCAAGGCGCAGTTCGCGCCCGTCACGAGCCAGGTAGTGGGCAAAACCCAGGCCGAAGACCCTGCCGTGGCCGCCCTCATTGCGCCCTACCACGACAAAGTGACGGCCCAGATGACCGAGGTGCTCGGCACCGCCCCGCAGCCCCTCACCAAAGGCCCCGGCGAAAACCCGCTTTCCAACTTCGTGGCCGACCTGCAGCGCACCCGCGCCGCCGCCGAGCTCAAGCAGCCCATCGACCTGGGCGTGATGACCAACGGCGGCCTGCGCGCCGGCTTCGCGGCTGGCCCCGTCACGCTGGGCTCGGTGTTCGAGCTCATGCCGTTCGAAAACGAGCTGGTGGTGCTCGACGCGCCCGGCCCGGTAGTGCAGCAGCTGTTCGACTACGCCGCCCACATCAAAATGGCCATTTCCGGCGCTACCTACACCGTCACCTTCGACGGCCAGCCCAAGGACATCCGCATCGGCGGCCAGCCCTTCGATGTGAACGATGCCCGCACGTATTCCATTGCCATTTCCGATTACCTGGCCACCGGCGGCGACAACTTGTCGTTCTTCAAAACCCTGACGCCGCGCCATACCAACGTGCTGCTCCGCACCGCCATTGCCGACCACGTCCGCGCCCTTACCAAAGCCGGCCAGCCCGTCACGGCCCGCGTCGAAGGCCGGGTGAAAGCTAACTAACTGCCAGCCGTTAACTGTCGAACAATCATGCAACGTCGCGAATTTCTCCGCAATTCCCTGCTCGGCACCGCCGGCCTCACCGTGCTGGGCGGCCTGGCCAATACGGCCGAAGCTGCCAAAGGCCCGCTCAAGCTCACCATTCTGCACACCAACGACATGCACTCGCGCATCGAGCCCTTCCCCGACAACGGCGGGCAGTGGGCCGGGCTGGGCGGCATGGCGCGGCGCGCGGCCCTCATCAAGGACATTCGCAGCAAGGAGCCCAACGTGCTGCTGCTCGACTCGGGCGACATCTTCCAAGGCACGCCCTACTTCAACTTCTTCGGCGGCGAGCTCGAGTATAAGCTGATGAGCCAGATGGGCTACGACGCCAGTACCCTCGGCAACCACGACTTCGACAACGGCCTCGAAGGCCTGCAGAAGCAGTTGCCCAACGCCACGTTCCCCTTCCTCATCGCCAACTACGACTTCTCGAAAACCCCGCTGGCCGGCCGCTTCGCGCCCTATAAAGTGTTTGAGAAGCAAGGGCTTCGGGTGGGCGTGTTCGGCATCGGCATCGAGCTAAGCGGGCTGGTAGCCGATAAGAACTTCGGCCAGACCGTGTACCTCGACCCCGTGGCCAAGGCCAAGGAAATGGTGACCCAGCTGCGCGGCCCCGAGCGTTGCGACCTCGTCATCTGCCTCTCGCACCTCGGCTACAAGTACGAAAGCGCCAAGCTCGACGACCGCAAGCTGGCTGCCCAAGTGTCAGGCATCGACCTTATTCTCGGCGGGCACACCCACACGTTCATGGACGCGCCCGAGCCCATCGCCAGCCCCGACGGCCAGAAAACCCTCATCAACCAGGTGGGCTGGTCGGGCATCAACCTGGGCCGGCTCGACTACGAGTTTTCGCCCAAAACCAAGCGGGGCGGCCTGGCCCAGGCCAGCGTGCTGCCGGTGCGCGAAATCATCGGCTAGCCCGGTGGCCATAATGTTGTAAGTAGCCGTTGCTGGCCTGCCGGCAGCGGCCGCGTAATTTTAAGAAAGTCCCGCTTCTGCCGCCGTCCGGTGGGGGCGGGCCAACTTCGGGCGTAGTTTTTGGGATGTTGACGGCGGAAAACCCCGTACTGGCCGAAAGCCGGGGGCTCCTGCTAGAAGTACCGAAAATGCAAGCCGCCAGCGGCTTTTTTTCTCGGTAAGTTTTCCACAATTTTGTCCCCCTCTAAAAAATAATGCCCGCTCCGGGCCGTTGATTTCGGTCTTCTTTTTGCTCCTGGCCCCGGCCTGGTTTCCTTTCAAACGTTCAAATGCTCAAGGATTTTCGCACGGTTTGGGCTGGCTGCCTGCGCAGCATCTCGGCGGAAATCGGGGAGCAGAGCTTTAAGACCTGGTTCCAGCCCATTGTGCCGGTCGAGCTGAAGGGCAACGTGCTCACCATTCAGGTGCCGAGCGCCTATTTCTACGACTGGCTGGAGGAGCACTACGTGGATGAGTTGCGCCGCGCCCTCTACCAGCAGCTGGGCTCCGAAGGCCGCTTGGAGTACAGCGTGGTGGTAGACCAGGGCAACGACCAGACGCCGCCCCGCGCCCTGCACCTGCCGCCCACCCGCAAGCAGGCTGCCCCCGACCCGC
>NZ_BAAGZM010000395.1:0-4047 GCF_054778495.1 Hymenobacter agri | reverse complement strand
AGCACGCAGGTGCCAGGCACGGCCACGCCCGAGCGGCCGGCGCTGCCGGGCGAGCACGGCTTCCGGTTCTTCCCGGGCTTCTACCGGCATGTTACCGACACCATGAAGCGCATTCCGTTCGGGAATAATAAGCAGGGCGTGTTCGATAACCTGGTGATGACCACCCGAATGCTGCTGGGCCGCGGCGGCAAAAAGCCTATCACCGGCTTGGTAAACTTCCCGAAGTCGCTGGCCGACCTGCGCGTGCTGCTCGATGAGCTGCTAACGGCCGACACGGGGCTGACCGCGGCCGACAAAGACTTGTTTGCGAAGCGGGTGTGGCAGCTGATGACCAGCTCGTACGAGCGCCGCCAGCAAACCTACGAGCGGGTGGCCTGGTGGCAGTACATGAGCACCGACCAGCAGTGCGGCACCCGCCAGCCCTGCCCCTACGAGGAGTATTGTGTGGGCGGCCTCACCCACTCGCTGGTGGCGGCCCAGCCCAAGCTGATGAGCACCAAAACCGGCGGCGACATTCTGGTGCAGCTCCTGCTGCTCATGGCCAACCCCAGCGCCCACACCGACCGCGTGCTGAACGGCCCCACCAACGACGTGTGGCTGTTTCCGTGGCTGAAATACCTGCTTTCGCTGGGCGTCGAGTACCATCACAACCACCTCACCACGGCCCTGCACTGCGACCCACATACCCAGCTCATCAGCGGGGCCACGGTGCAAGACCAGGCCACCGGCACCACCCGCCAGGTGCAGGCCGACTACTACCTCGCGGCCGTGCCACTCGAGCGCATGGCCCTGCTCGTGAACAAGGATATGCTGGCCGTGGATGCCACGCTGGGCTGCATCGGCGAGCTGGCTAACCCCAAGCGCCACAGCTTGAACTGGATGAACGGCGTGCAGTACTACCTCAACCAGGACGTGCCGCTCACGCACGGCCACGTCATCTGCATCGACTCGAAGTGGGCCCTGACGGTGATTTCGCAGGCCCAGTTCTGGCCGGATTTTCCGCTGAGTGGCTTCGGCGCGGGCGACGTGAAAGGGCTGCTGTCGGTCGACGTGTCGGACTGGTTCACGGCCGGCCTCAACGGCAAGCCGGCCCATAAGTGCACCATCGAGGAAATCAAGGAGGAAGTGTGGAACCAGCTTGAAGCTGCCCTCAACGGTGGCGGCATGCTGCTCGACCGCAGCATGATACTGCTGGCAAACGTGGACGCCGACATCCGCCCCGAAGACGCGCAGCTCGACAACCCCACCTGCTCGGAGCACGATGCCGAGCCGCTGCTGGTGAACACGGCCAACTCCTGGAGCCTGCGCCCGGAAGCCAGCACCGGCATCGCCAACTTCTTCCTGGCCTCCGACTACGTGCGCACCAACACCGACCTGGCCACCATGGAAGGTGCCAACGAGGCCGCCCGCCGCGCCGTGAACGGCATCATCGACGCCAGCGGCGTGTCGGCCCCGTATTGCCAAATCTGGCCTCTGCACGAGCCCGACATCCTGGCCGTGCTGCGCTGGGAAGACCGCCGCCGCTTCGCTCAAGGCCTCCCCTGGACCAACGAGCTGAGCTGGCTGGGTCGGCTGCTGCACGGGGCCAATCACTTGTACCACCGCATTATAGGCTTTAAATAGGTTTCTATGCTCGTTTCTACGCTCGCTCCGGCCACGTTTCGCTACCGCACGCCCGTGCTGCTGGGCCTGATGGCGCTGGGCATTGCCCTGCTCGTGCACGATAGCCTCACGCATCGGGGCTGGGTTACGGCGGCCCGCTGGAGCTATGGCTTTTTCACCGCCTACGCCCTGTATGCCGTCCTGGCCCGCGACTGGCTGGTGGCGCGGCTGCTGGGCTTTGCCCTGGTGGCCGGCCTGGCCGAGCTGGTGGCCGATGCCTACCTGGTCGAATCGACCCACACGCTGCTCTACCCGCGGCCCGAGGCCATGCTCTGGGATTCGCCGCTGTATATGCCCTTCAGCTGGGCGGTGGTGCTCATTCAGATTGGCTATCTGGGGTGGCTGCTGCTGGGGCGCCTCACGTCCATTTACCACCCACCCGCGCCCGACGAGCGGCCGCTGAGCCGGGGGCGCCAGCTGCTGGGCTGGCTCATGCTGGCTATTTTTGTGCTGTGCTTCACACCGAGCCCCTTTGCGTAGGAGAAGAAAGAAGCGGTGGGCAGCTGGGCAACGTTATGCTACGCGCCGCACAGCCGCTCGCCTCCCACGACTAAGCCAGCTGATGCCTCGTGGGCGCGTTGCATCACGGCCACTCCCGCCAGCATTTTCCTTTCTTCCGATTCCTTTCTACCTCCTTCCCTATTCTATAGATGATTTTCACCCAAAAACAGTTATTTCAGGGCACTACCACAGTGGCGCTGCGAGCCGAAAGCCTGTACGTGTGCAAGCGCAACCCCCAGGGCGTGGCCACACTCGAAACCGAGGTGCCGTACGAAGAGATATTGCCCGTGCGGGCGCACCTGCAGCGGCGCCTGCCCACGGGCCAGTTGCTGCTCACGGGCCTGCTGCTGGCGTTTCTGGGCTACGGGCCGGTGCGGCACTGGCTGACTACTGGCTCCGCTGATGCCGCCCTCTGGGGCTGGCTGCTGGTGCTGGTGCTGAACTTGCTGGCCAGCTATCTACGCTTCGAGCAGCAGTGGTTCACTTTCCGGCTGCAAACGGCAAACCTGGTTGTGACGCTGGCCGGGCGGCCCTGGCAGCGGCGCCGGTTTCAGACGCTGGTGGCTGAGCTGGAACGCCGCACCAAAGCCTACCTGCGCGACGAGTACGGCCAGGTAAATCCGCTGGGCTTCATCGAACCGCAACTGCGCCGCGTGGCCTGGCTGCACGAGCTTGAAGTGCTGAGCGCCCGCGAGGCCCAGGCTCTGAGCATGCGCCTCACGGGCCGCCGCCCGGGCACCCTCACCAGCATGGGCCAGGAGTTGGAGTCTCCTTATTTGAATTGACGTTATTCCAGAACGAGGTAGAGACGCAACATTTTGCGTCTTATCGTTCGCGCCGTGCGGGAGTCGTTCAGGCGTTGTCGTTCAAAGACAAGACGCAAATATGCGTCTCTACATTATTCCAAAATCAAAAAAAGCCCTGGCCAGCAATTGGCCAGGGCTTTTTTTACAGCTAAAAACAGTTGCCTGCAAGCCGCTTACTCGCGGGTTACGCGCAGCGTTTGCGTTTCGCCATTGAGCGTCATGCGTACCACATACACCCCGGCAGCCAGGCGGCCGGCCTCGGGCAGGGCGCCGGGGTCGAGGTTCACGCGCCACACCTGCTCGTAGGCGAAGCCCGGCGGCTGGCGGTAGTTCTGCTGGTTGTACACCACCACGCTGCCCACCACGAACAGCACCACGAAGGCCAGGAAAATCTCGGCGATGAGCAGGAAGTTGGCCCGCCGCCGGTTCCAAATCAGGGTAAATAAGTGCTGTATCATTTGGTTGTGGCTCCTCTCAGGGCCTGCACGGCCGATAGTTTCGACATTTTGTAAGCCGGGTACACCCCCGACAGCAGCCCGAACCCGAGCACGCCCGCCAGCCCCACCGCAAACACGCGCCCGTTCAGCCCGAACTCGGTGTAGGCAATCAGCCCGCTCTCGTTCAGCAGGTGCAGCGCGCCGGCCGCTAGCCCCAGGCCCAGCAAGCCGCCGAGCAGCGTCAGAAACACGTTCTCGACCAGAAACTGCCTCACCAGCGCCCCGCCGGTGGCCCCAAACGCCTTGCGCACCCCAATCTCCGAGCTGCGGTCCAGAATCCGACTCACGTTGATGTTTACCAGGTTCAGGGCCGGCAGCAGCAGTAGCAGCGCTACCGCCACGGCGCTCAACCCGCGAAACAGGCGGGCGGGGTTGTCGGTCCAGTTGTACTGGGCCAGCACGCGCCCGGCCACCGACTCGGCAAAGGGCTCCAGCTTCATGTCGACCTTCATACCCTCCTCCACCGGCACCGTTTTCAGGCCCTTTTGGAAGGCGGCGGCCACGGCCGGCAGTGCGGCGGCGCTGGGGGCCAGCACCAGCGCTTCGGCTGTGCCGAAGGCGTTGTCGGCCTGCATGTCCAT
>NZ_BAAGZM010000394.1:0-7675 GCF_054778495.1 Hymenobacter agri | reverse complement strand
GCGGTCGTCGCGGTCGCGCCCGCCGCCGTAGCCGTTGTTGCGGCCCCAGCCATCCCGGTCGTGGTCGTTGTAGCCCCGGCCGCCGCCGTAATAACCATTAGAGTAGCCGCCGCGGCCGTAGCCGTTGCTGTAGTAGCCGTTATTATAATAGCCGTTGGCGTAGCCGCCGCGCCCGTAAGGGCGGTAGGGCTGATAGGCGTAGCGCTGGTGGTAGTAGCTGCTTTGCAGCCAGGGCTCGCGGCCGCGGTAGGCAATTACCACCGGGTGGAACTGGTACGGGTCGTAGCCATAGAGCTGCGGCAGCGGTACCCAGTAGCCATCCTGAAACACGATGTACTGCTGCGAGTACAAGTCGTAGTAGCCGTCAATATCGGGGATGTAGTAATACTGCGTGCCGTAGGGAACCTGCGGGCCCCAGGCGGGCGGGCCGATATTAATATTCACCCCCACCTGGGCCTGGGCATCGGGGGCGGCCAACAGGGCAAGCGTGCCCACCAGGGCCGCGCCAATAAATTTTGCAAGGGGTTTCATGGGATTTGGAATAAGAAATGAGGCAGGCCGTAAGGCTCGCGTTAGCTATAACTGCAAGGCAAATGCCAGGATTCTGCACGTCGGAAACAATCCGAAAAATATTATTATCAGGTCGGGCAAAGAAATAAATGCCGAGTGAGTATTCGCTGAATTTCTGTGCGTTGAAGTATGGTAACGGCGGCGCTGGCTTAGGTGTTGTCAGCGCAAAATGAACGGCTGTTTAGCCACGGCCTGCTTATCGTTCGCAACTGCGGGCACAAACCGCCGCGCTCGGTTGTTACGCACCAACGCCCGGCCCGCAGGGCTAGCTAACGCGGCTGGCAATTTGCTCGTTTTCGTAGCCCTGGGGCACCCTTCTTCCGTACCTTTACGCACTTATTCGCTGCGTTCCTGAATGGCCAAAAAATCCACTATTGACCCGGTTGCTAAAGCTCCTAAAGCCGCCGCTCCCGCCAAGAAAAAACCAGCCGCCAGCGGCGCTACCCTGAAAAAGCAGCTCGCCGGCGCCCTCACCGAGCCGGAAGCCGCGGCCGCCAATCAGCCCAACCCGGCCAGCGTGGCCGTAGCCCTGCAGCACCAGACGCCCGAGACGCTGCCGCCCACCACGGTACCCGCCGCCAATGGCTCGGCCCACCACATCGACGCGCCCTTCATCGAGGTGTACGGTGCCCGCGAGCACAACCTGAAGAACGTGAGCGTGCAGATTCCGCGCAACCGGCTGGTGGTGTTCACGGGCATTTCGGGCTCGGGCAAGTCGAGCCTGGCCTTCGATACCATTTATGCCGAGGGGCAGCGGCGCTACATGGAGACGTTCTCGGCCTACGCCCGCAGCTTCATGGGTGGGCTGGAGCGACCCGACGTGGACAAGATTGAGGGCCTGTCGCCGGTTATCAGCATCGAGCAGAAGACGACCTCGCGCAACCCGCGCTCCACGGTGGGCACCATCACCGAGATTTACGACTTCCTGCGCCTGCTCTACGCCCGCACGGCCGAGGCCTTCAGCTACGCTACGGGCAAGAAGATGATTCGGCAGAGCGACGACCAGATTATCAACTACATCCTCAAGCACTTCGACGGCAAGAAGCTGGTGGTGCTGGCGCCGGTGGTGAAGGGCCGTAAGGGCCACTACCGCGAAGATTTCCAGAAGATTGCCAAGCTGGGCTTCACCAAAGTGCGCGTCGACGGCGAGATTCTCGACATCACGCCCAAGATGCAGGTTGACCGCTACAAAATCCACGACATCGAAATCGTGATTGACCGGCTCATCGTGAAAGAGGAAGACCGGTTCCGGCTCTCGGGCTCGGTGCAGAATGCCCTCACGCACGGCAAGGGCACCATGCTGGTGCTCGACCCCGACGCCAAAAAGGCCCAGCCGCAGTTCTTCTCGCGCTTCCTGATGGACCCGGCCACCGGCATCGCCTACGACGACCCGGCGCCTAACACATTCAGCTTCAACTCGCCCTACGGCGCCTGCCCCACCTGCAACGGCTTGGGCGAGGTGCAGGAAATTACCGAAGAAGCCGTGCTGCCCGACCGCAAGCTGAGCATCAGCCGGGGCGGCATTGCGCCGCTGGGCGAATTCCGCGACATCTGGATTTTTCAGCAGCTTTCGCTCATTCTCAAAAAAAATAAGGCCACGCTGAACACCCCCATTGAGAAGCTGCCCGAGGAGCTGCTGAAACGCCTGCTGCACGGCATTTCGGAAGACGAGGCTGATAGCGGCAAGGGCACGTTCACGGAGCCGTTTGAGGGCATTATCCCTTTCCTGCGGCGGCAAATGGACTCGGAGTCGGACAGCATCCGGGAGTGGATTGCGCAGTACGCGCAGGCCCAGCCCTGCCCCGAGTGCCAGGGCTTCCGCCTCAAGAAGGAAAGCCTACACTTCAAGATGGACGGTAAGCACATCGGCGAGCTGTCGGTGATGGACCTGAACGAGCTGGCCGGCTGGTTCGAGGGCCTGGAAAGCCGCCTGAGTGAGCGCCAGAACGTGATTGCGCGCGAGCTGCTGAAGGAAATCCGCAAGCGCATCGGCTTCCTGCTCGAAGTTGGCCTCGACTACCTGAACCTGCACCGCCCGGTGCGCACGCTGAGCGGTGGCGAAAGCCAGCGCATCCGCCTCGCCACCCAGATTGGTACCCAGCTTGTGGGCGTGCTCTACATCATGGACGAGCCCAGCATCGGCCTGCACCAGCGCGACAATGAGCGGCTCATCAAGGCCCTGCAGCACCTGCGCGATATCGGCAACTCGGTGATTGTGGTGGAGCACGACAAGGACATGATTCTGCATGCCGACCACGTGCTGGACATTGGCCCGGGCGCGGGCATCCACGGCGGCAACATCGTGGCCTCGGGCACGCCGCAGGAAATTTTCAACTCGGGCTCGCTCACCTCGCAGTACCTCAGCGGGCAGAAGCACATCGAACTGCAGAAGAAGAAGCGCAAGGGAGAAGGCACCGAGCTGGTGCTGAAAGGCGCGAAGGGCAACAACCTCAAAAACGTGACGCTGAAGGTGCCGTTGGGCAAGCTGGTGGCCGTTACGGGCGTATCGGGCTCGGGCAAGTCCACGCTCATTCACGATACACTGTACCCCATTCTCAACCAACACTTCTTCAACTCGAAAAAGGAGCCGTTGGCTTACGGCAGCATTGAAGGGCTGGAGTTTATCGACAAGGTGATTGAAGTCGACCAGTCGCCCATCGGCCGTACGCCGCGCTCGAACCCGGCTACTTACACGGGCGTGTTCACCGAAATCCGCCAGCTGTTTGGCGAGATGGCGGAGGCCAAAATCCGCGGTTACGGCCCGGGCCGCTTCTCCTTCAACGTGAAGGGCGGGCGCTGCGAAACCTGCGAGGGCGCCGGTATCCGCACCATCGAGATGAATTTCCTGCCCGACGTGCACGTGCCCTGCGAAACCTGCAAAGGCCGCCGCTACAACCGTGAAACGCTGGAAGTGCGCTTCAAGGGCAAGTCCATCACCGACATTCTCGACATGACCGTGGAGAAGGCCGTGGAGTTCTTCGAGTTTCAGCCCCGCATTCTGCGCAAAATCAAGACGCTGAATGACGTAGGTCTCGGCTACCTCACGCTGGGCCAGCAGGCCACCACGCTCTCGGGCGGCGAAGCCCAACGCGTGAAGCTCGCTACCGAGCTCAGCAAGAAGGATACCGGCAAAACCTTCTACATCCTCGACGAGCCCACTACCGGCCTGCACTTCGAAGACATCAACCACCTCGCCGACGTGCTCCAAAAGCTGGCCGACAAAGGCAACACCGTCCTCATCATCGAGCACAACCTCGACCTGATTAAAGTGGCCGACCACGTCATCGACATCGGCCCCGAGGGCGGCGCGGGCGGCGGCACCATCGTGGCCCAGGGTACGCCTGAGCAGGTAGCCAAGGCCGGCAAGGGCCACACCGCCCGCTTCCTGGCCGAGGAGCTGCGCACGAGCAGGTACGCCACGGCGTAAACCCCCGTAGCGCATGCTTCAGCGCACAAAAAAGCCGGTTCCGTCGTACGACGGAACCGGCTTTTTTGTGCGCTGCCGAATTACTTGGCTGCGTCCACGGTCGGCTTCATCTTGGTCACCATGTCGAGGTGCATT
Organism: Hymenobacter agri; assembly: GCF_054778495.1. Lineage (NCBI taxonomy): Bacteria > Pseudomonadati > Bacteroidota > Cytophagia > Cytophagales > Hymenobacteraceae > Hymenobacter > Hymenobacter agri. The sequence continues at coordinate 3,543 of NZ_BAAGZM010000394.1, read as the reverse complement.
TGCAGCACCGGCACGTTCTTGGCGGCGAAGGCTTTAATGTCGGGGTCGGAGGCTTTGATGGAGGCGTCGGTGAATTCCTTCACGTCTTCCTGGTGGTCTTTCAGCATCTCCTTCATGTATTCCTGGTCCATTTTCACGCCTTTTTCCTCCACCACGTCCTTCAGCACTTTGGCGTGGTCGTCGCCCAGCGTGGTGGGCAGGGTGATGTTTTTCTTCTTCGCCAGTTCCATCAGCTCGGCGTTCGATTTAGTGTGGTCCGATACCATCTGCTCGGCAAATTTCTTGGCGTCGGGCGTTACGGCGCGGGCCGCCACCTGCTTGCCCATTTCCACCTCCAGCATGCCGCCGCTGGCCGCTTTGGCCAGGAACTGGGCATCGTACTCCATGCCTTTCTTCTCGACCTTGCCCATCTCGGTGTTGGTCGTGGCGCTGTCGGCTTTGGCGTCGTTTACTTTTTCGGCTTGTTTCACCGAGTCGTTGGAATTGCAGCCGGCGGCCGAAACGAGCAGGGCAGCGGCGCTGAGCAGCGCAATGAAAGAGCGTTTCATAAGAAAAGAGTGAGTTGGTGAGGTGGAAGCGGTAAATAACATTTGATGAGATGAAAAACTGCTGAAGCACCGCTGGTTACGGCAGCTTATCGGCCGCGTCGGCGGCTTCTTTAGCTGCATCGAGTTGCTCTTCCACCGGGCCGTGGAATTTGGCCGCGAAGCCCCGGATGTCGCCGTCGTAGGCATCGTCGCTCATGTCGTCGAAGCTGTCCTCGTCCTGCTTCTGGGCTTTCACCAGCAGGGCCATCAGGTATTTATCGAACTGCGGGCCGGTTTGCGTGCTGGCTTCGTGGTAGGCCTCCTGCTCATCGTCGCCGAGGGCGGCGGGCACGGCCAGGCCCTTAGCGGCGGCCAGGGCCCGCAGGGCAGCCAGTAGCTCGAGGCGCTGCGGCACCAGCTTGGCGCCGTAGCCGCGCACGGTGGCGTCGGTGGCGCGCTGCTGGGCCAGCTTGCCCAGCTCCACTTCGAGCAAGGCATTGCTGGTGCTTTTTACCAGAAATTTGGCGTCCGCTTCCTGCTTGCGGGTGATGTCGGCCGTGTCGATTTTCTTCTCGTTCTGGGCCATGGCGGTTTCTACCGCGTCGGCGTTGGTGGCGTTGCCCGAGCAGCTGCCGAGCAAAGGCATGGCTATCGCAAGCAGCCCGAAAAGGCGGCGGGGTAGGACGATGGAATTCAATGGAATATGCATGAGTGGCTTGGGGTTACGCAATTCCTTTGGCGAGGCGTGCACGCTATACGGCCGGCCGAAAAGGGGGTTTGGCCGAAACCGCCGCAATTTTTTTTTCAGCGGCTTAAACCCGGCGCTACCTTCCGCTTCCAACCGACCACAAACGCAGTACTTCGTTCCGTTTCTTACATTATTCCCAACATTTTCGCCTTCGCCATGCGTACCGCCACTCTCCGTTCTTTTGCTCTGGCCTGCTTGGCCAGCGCCGCCCTGCTCACCACCAGCTGCAACCGCAAGGACGACGCCACGCCCACCGACGACATCACCACGGCCGAAGACCGCACCGACGACAACTCCGAAACCGGCATGAGCTCGGAAGCCATGCAGATGGCCGGCCCCACCGACCCGCAAGCCCAGGGCTCGCCCAACATCATCGGCGACGCCGACTTCCGCGCCCGCTTCGGCAGCTGCGCTACCCGCAGCTACGATTTCAATACGAAAACCCTCACCATCGATTTCGGCCCTACTAACTGCCTGTGCGCCGATGGCCGCTACCGCCGCGGCAAAATTCTGGTGCGCTACACCACCGACGTGAACCGCCGCACGGCCGGCGCCGTGGTTACCCGCGAAAACTATTTCGTGAACGATAACCAGCACACTGCTACCCGCACCTTCACCGACATCGGCGCGGGCTCGTTCACCGTCGATGTCACCAACGCCAGCATCATCCGCGCCAACGGCGGCGGCACCCACTCCTGGACGGCCAACTGGACCTTCACCCGCACCGCCGGCTACGGCACCCCGCAGGTTTCGGATGACGTGTACAGCGTAACGGGCGCAGCCACCGGCACCAACCGCAAAAACGTGGGCTACACGGCCACCATCCAGAACCCGCTCATCAAGCGCGCCGACTGCCCAAAATACTACGTGCAGGGCACCATCGGCATCACCAACACCAACAACAAAACCATGACGCTGGACTACGGCACCGGTACCTGCGACAACGTGGCCACCGTGACGGTGAACGGCCGCACCCGCACCATTCAGCTCCGCTAGTTTTCGCCGGTCTTTTTCCTGCCGAAACAAAAAGCGCCGCCCTTTCCGGGGCGGCGCTTTTTGTTTCTATGGGCTTGAATGCGACCCAGGTTTATTTTCCCGTGAAAGCCGGTTTTCGCTTCTCGCTGAACGCCTGCACGCCCTCTTGGTAGTCGGCCGATTCGCCGGCAATCTGCTGGCAGTGGGCTTCGTAGTCGAGCATTTCGTCCAGCGTGGCGGCGCCGGCTTTGTTCAGCATCTGCTTGATGAGGCCGATGGACTTGGTGGGCGCGGCGGCGTAGCGGGCGGCCAGCGCGTAAGTGGCCTCGTCGAGCTGCTCGGGAGCCACCACCTGATTCACCAGGCCCAGGCGCAGGGCCTCAGCGGCCGGCACCTTCGAGCCCAGGCTGCACAGCTCAAACGCCTTGAGCGTGCCCACCAGCCGCGGCAGAAACCACGACGAACCCGAGTCGGGCACCAGCCCGATGTTGATGAACACCTCAATCAGCGAAGCCTCACTGCTGGCAATAATGGCGTCGCAGGCCAGCGCCAGCGAGCAGCCGGCGCCAGCCGCCACGCCGTTCAGCCGCGCAATAATGGGTTTGGGCAGCCCGCGCATGGCCCGGATGATAGGGTTGTAGCGCTGGTGCACCGAGTCGTAGAAGGAGCGGGGCTTGCCCTCGGCCGCGGCCGCTTCCTGCGCGGCCTTCAAGTCCTGCCCCGAACAGAAGGCCCGGCCCGCGCCGGTGAGCACCACGGCCCGCACGCTGGCGTCGCGCGCTACCTGCTTCAGGGCGTCCTGCAGCTCGTAGCTCATGGGGTCGTCGAAGGCGTTGAACACCGCCGGGCGATTCAGGGTGATGGTGGCCACGCCGTCGGGGCGCACGTCGTAAAGCAGGCTGGAGTAAGTCAATGGGTGAATGGCTGAGTGGGTGAATGGGTGAATGCAAAGAACGGTATTGCGCCCGGCTCATTCATCCATTCAGCCATTCGCTCATTCACCCATTGAAAACAGCGCCTCGGCCACCAGCAAATCCTCCGGCGTCGTAATTTTCAGGTTGCGGTAATCGCCGTCCACCAGCTGCACGCGGCACAGGTCGTCCACCACCGTGGCGTCGTCGGTGAAGGTGGCCAGCTCGGGCATGGCGTAGGCGCGGCGCAGCAGGTCAATCTCAAAGGTCTGGGGCGTTTGCATCAGGCGCAGGCGGCTGCGGTTCTGGGCCGAGGAGCCGTGCTGCGATACCAGCCGCACCGAGTCTTTGGGCAGCACTGCGGCGGCGGCGGCGGCGTGCG
>NZ_BAAGZM010000393.1:0-4083 GCF_054778495.1 Hymenobacter agri | reverse complement strand
CGCGCCCACGGCGGTGCCCGGCGGCAACAGCGCGCACCTGGAATACCGCCTCACCCTGGTCCAGGCCGGCCCGGTGGCGGTGAGCGCCTACTTGGCCCCAACGCTCGACTTCACCAACACCGCCGGCCTGCACTACGCCGTGTCGCTCGACGATGAAGCCCCGCAAATCATCAACCTGCACACCGGCCTGAAGCCCGGCGAAAGCAACCTGGTGTGGGAGCGGGCCGTGGCCAGCAACATCATCCTGAAAACCTCGCAGCACAACGTGGCGGCGGCCGGCCCACACGTGCTCAAGTTCTGGCGCGTCGACCCCGGCGTGGTGCTCGAAAAGCTGGTGCTGAGCCAGGGTGAGTTGCCTGCGACCTATCTTGGCCCGCCTGAAACGGCCGCCGGCAAAAGCGCCGCCCCGTAGCGCCTCTCCCCCTGACCCCGCTCCGGGGGAGAGGCGCCGGTCATGCCCCGATATGAATTGAATCATTGAACGCTCCCCCTCTCCATCGGAGAGGGGCGTGCACCGCAGGGGTCTCGTTAGGCGAACCGTCCGCGCCACCCGCTCCCGTAACTCTTTCCAATGAAAAAAACGCTTCTCCTCCTTGCAGCTGCGCTGCTCCGTATGTCGGCTCTTTCTGCACAATCGATTGAGTTGACAAATCCCATCCTCAGCGGCTTTTATCCCGACCCCAGCATCGTGCAGGTTGACAAGGATTACTACCTCGTCAATTCCACCTTTTCGTACTTCCCCGGCATTCCGGTGATGCACAGCCGCGACCTCAAGAACTGGGAGCAGGTGGGCAACGTCATCAGCCGGCCCTCGCAGATGAATTTTCTGGGCGACCGCGTGACGCGGGGCCTATTTGCGCCGGCCATTGAGTACCACAACGGTACGTTTTACGTGACGTGCACACAGATTGACCACCGGGGCAACTTCGTGGTGACGGCCAAAAACCCCGCCGGGCCGTGGAGCGACCCCGTGTTTCTGCCCGAGGTGCGGGGCATCGACCCCTCGCTGTTTTTCGAGGGCGACAAGGCTTACGTGGTGTACAACAGCGACCCGCCCGGCAACGTGTCGCTCTACTCGGGCCACCGCACCATTAAGGTGATTGAGCTGAACCCGGCCACGCTGCAAACCGTGGGCGAGGCCAAGATTGTGGTGAACGGCGGCGTCGACATCAGCAAAAAGCCGGTCTGGATTGAGGGGCCGCACCTGATGAAGCGCAACGACTGGTACTACCTCTACGCGGCCGAGGGCGGCACGTCGGTGAACCACACCGAGGTGGTGTTCCGCGGCAAGTCGCCGTGGGGGCCGTTTGTGCCCTACGAGCGCAACCCCATTCTGTCGCAGCGCGAGCTGCCCGCCGACCGGCCCAATCCCATCACCTCGGCCGGGCACGCGCAGTTTGTGCAGGGGCCCGACGGGCAGACCTACGCCGTGTTTCTGGCCGTGCGGCCCTACGACGGCAACCACTACAACACCGGCCGCGAAACCTTCATCGTGCCCGTGACCTGGAAAGACGAGTGGCCCGTGATGAACCCTGGCCCCAACGGCGTGCAGTACCGCTACCGCGCCAATTTCCCCGAGGTGAAGCTGAAAGGCGCACGGCCCCAGAGCGGCAATTTCGCCTACACGCTCACCTTCGAGCAGCGGCTCGACCCGGCCCTGCTGTTCCTGCGCAGTGTCGACAGCGCCAGCTTCGCGCTGAGCAAAACCAACGGCCTCACGCTGAGACTCAAGCCCGAAACTTGCGCCGGTACGGGCAACCCGTCCTTCGTGGGCACGCGCCAGCAGCACCAATTCTTTACTACCGAAACCGAGCTGAATTTCACGCCCAAAGGCGACGCCGAACAGGCTGGCCTGGTGGTGTTTCAGGACGAAAAGCACTTCTACTTTCTGAGTAAATCAACGGCCGGAGGCAAGCCGATACTCGCCCTGTTGCAAAGCAGCGTTTATCCGGATGTATCAAATCTGGTAGCCCAAGCTCCGCTGAAATCAGCTGCTTCGAAGTTATGGCTGCGCGTCGAAGCCGCGGGCGACACTTACAGCTTCAGCTTTTCGGAGAACGGTAAATCTTGGACGACGCTCAAGGACAAGGTGGATGCCCACTTCCTGAGCACCCAAACCGCGGGCGGCTTCGTCGGCTGCCTCGTGGCGATGTACGCCACGTCGTCGGGCCAGCCTACCACCAATTCCGCCGCCTTCAAGTGGCTGAAATACGCCGGGAACGACCCGGTGTACCGGAAGTAGCGGCCGGAGCGGCGTGCTGCGGTATTTCTCTTTTCCTCCTGCTCATTCGTCTGACTTTCTTCTGCTTCGCGCTCATGCTGCTCGGGGCCGCCACCCGGACCGCGGGTTCTGTGCTGGTCAGCAGTCCCGACGGGGCCATGCAGGTGAGTCTGACGCTCCGGCACGGGGCGGCTTCGTGGTGCAGCCGTAGGGGTGGCCATGTTCACTACTCACTGCCGCGCCCGGGGCCGGCAATAATTTTCCAGCTAATCAGCCGATGAAGCCATTTGTCGCCATCCGAAACGCCGCTGCGCTCTTGCTGAGCTTCGCCCTGGCAAGCACCGCTTTCGCCCAAAAAGCCCCCATGGAAGCACCCAAGGGCTTCGACCAGCCCGTGGCGGGTACGGCCACCGGCCGGCTGGACAGCATCAGCTACCCATCTAAGACCGTGGGCACGGTGCGCAGGGCGCTGGTGTACACGCCGCCAGGCTATTCGAACAAGAAGAAGTACCCGGTGCTGTACCTGCTGCACGGCATCGGCGGCGATGAGAAGGAGTGGCTGAAAGGGGGGCGCCCGCAGGTGATTCTGGACAATCTGTACGCAGCCGGCAAGCTGCGGCCCATGCTGGTGGTGATGCCCAACGGCCGGGCCATGCCCGACGACCGCGCCGTGGGCAACATCTACGGCCCGGACAAGGTGGCCGCGTTTGCCAACTTCGAAAAAGACCTGCTCACCGACCTTATTCCCTACGTCGAAAAGCACTACCCGGCCCTTACCAACCGCGAAAACCGGGCCCTGGCCGGGCTGTCGATGGGCGGGGGACAGTCGCTGAACTTCGGGCTGGGCAACCTCGACAAGTTTGCCTGGGTGGGCGGCTTCTCGTCGGCCCCGAACACCCGGCAGCCCGAGCAGCTGGTGCCCGACCCCGCCAAAGCCCGGAAGCTGCTCAAGCTGCTCTGGATTTCGTGCGGCGACCAGGATGGCCTGCTGCCCGTGAGCCAGCGCACGCACGAGTACCTGGTCGAGCACAGCGTGCCGCACGTGTACTACCTCGAAGCGGGCGGGCACGACTTCAAAGTCTGGAAAAATGGGTTGTACATGTTCTCGCAGCAGCTGTTTAAGCCCGTGGATGTGGCCGCGCTGCCCACCTACACGGTGCTGGGCACCCCGGCCGCCACCAACGTGCGCAACGCCAAATACCCGCAGCTGCTGCCCGACAACCGCGCCGTATTTCGCCTCAAAGCGCCCGGTGTGCAGAAAGTCCAGCTGGACCTCGGCCGCAAGTACGACCTGGCCAAGGACAGCAGCGGCACCTGGACTGTGACCACCGACACGCTGAGCCGCGGCCTGCACTACTACTCGCTGCTGCTCGACGGCCTGCCCGTGGCCGACCCCGCCAGCGACACCTTCTACGGCATGGGGCGCATGGCCAGCGGCATTGAGGTGCCGGGCCGCGGTACGGTTTACTACGCCCTGCGCGACGTGCCTCACGGCGAGGTGCGCGAGCGGCGGTTCTACTCGAAAGTGACCAATTCGTGGCGCCGGTTTTTCGTGTACACCCCGCCGGGCTACGACGCTGACCCCGCCGCCAGGTACCCGGTGCTGTACCTGCTGCACGGCGGCGGCGAAGACGAAACCGGCTGGGCCCGGCAAGGCAAAACGGCCCTGATTCTCGACAACCTCCTTGCTGACCACAAGGCCAAGCCCATGCTCGTGGTGATGCTCGACGGCAACATGGGCGGCCCCGGCGGCCTGGCCGGCTTCGGCGAGCCCACGCTCAAGCGCTTCGAAGACGAGCTGAAGCAAACCGTGCTACCCCTGGTGGAAAGCAGCTACCGCGCCGCGCCGGTCGCGCCGAACC
>NZ_BAAGZM010000392.1:0-4087 GCF_054778495.1 Hymenobacter agri | reverse complement strand
CCAAGTGGTGCGCCTGCGCTATCAGGCCGCCGACCACGCCGCGCCCGAAAAGCGCGCCGTGGAGCCCATTGGTCTGTACCGCAGCCGGCAGTGGCACGTGGTGGCCTATTGCCGGCTGCGGCAGGCCTTCCGCGACTTCCGCCTCGACCGCATCCAGCACCTGGAAACGACCGCGGAAGTGTTTGCGGCACGCCCCGAAACGTTGCATCAGTACTGGCAGGTGGAGGCCAGCAGGCGGCCACGCGAAAAAGTAGTCCTTCGCTTTCAACTGGCAGCGCTGCCGTCGGCCACGGTGCAGCAGCTGCACGACACCAAGCGTCAGTACGGCTGGGCCCACGAGCAGCCGCTGCCCGATGGCCGCCTGGAAATGACCTTGCTGCTGGGCTCACTGCCCTACCTGGCCAGTTGGCTGCTGCCCTTCGCGGGGGCCGTGGCGGTGGTGGAACCGCCCGCCCTGCGCGAACATATGCGCGAGCTGGCCCAGCGGGCGCACGATTTTTTTTGCGCGCCCGAAAACATGCTGACATAGGGCTGTCAGGGGCGGCGGGGACTTTTGTGGAGTCAAACGACAAACACTTTCTATCCAACTCCACAACCCAAAATATGAAAAAGCGGACCATTGACCCCTGGATATGGGGTGAGCGTACCAATTCGGTGCAAGCCGTTGAAATTAAGCAGCCCGAAGCCACGCTCTTTTGCTCGGGACTGGTGGCCCTCGACGCCGAAGGCCGGCCCAGCACCGCCGACATGCGCAGCCAACTGCTGCAAACCTTCCAGAATCTGGAGCAGCTCATCGGCGAGGCCGGCTACGAGTGCTCGGGCATTGCGCGGCTGAACGTGTACACCACCTCGGTGACCGAATTCTTCACCACCTGCACCGATGTTTACCAGGAATGGACGGCCCGGCACGGCGTCCGGCAGGCCACCACGCTGCTGGAAGTCAAAGGCCTGTTTGCCAACTTGAGCGTGGAGCTGGAAGCTACCCTGATGAAATAGGCGCCTCGGCCGCCGCACAGCGCAAGGGCCCGGTACTTGACCGGGCCCTTTGCGTGTGGCTGGGGGCCAGCCAGCTTCTGGTGTGGTGGGCAAAGAACTTATTTCACCAGCCCCAGCCCCGCCGCGTGCGCGGCGGCCGTGGCGTAGGTGGCGGCCAGCATCATGGGCACGCCTTCAGCTTTTAGCTCCTCGATGATGGGGCCGACGAGGACAGCGCGCTCGGGCACCTGCACGTCGCGGATGTAGATGGCGCGGATGCGACCGGGATGGCGGCGCACTACTTCGCGGTAGATACGGGCGTCTTCCTGGCCGCTGTCGCCGCAGAGGATGAAGGGCAGCTGGGGGTAGGTGGTGAGGATGTCGTCGATTTCGTGGAGCTTGTGGGCGAAGTGGATGGCGGCCGAGCCCGTGACGCCGGGGGGCGGGGTGGTGCGCGGCGTGCTGATGGTGAAATCGCGCAGCAGCAGCGGGCCGGGGGGCATGTCGTGCAGGGCCATGAACTCTTCGAGCACGTCGTAGAGATTCCAGGGGCTGCTGCTGACGTAGAAGAAGGGGTTGTCGGGCCGGCCGGTGCGGCCGTAGAGCAGCTGGCGGTAGAACTCGGCCACGCCGGCGAAGGGCTGGCGCGAGTGGGCGTTGCTGAACAGGGTGCGGGCCAGCATCTTGAGGATGTTGGTGGCGCTGGTTTCAAACACCGTGTCGTCGAGGTCGGAAATGACGCCGAACTCGGCATCGGTGGGCGGTACCAGCACGCTGGCCGTGGCCTGCACTTTGGCCAGCTCGGGCGGAAAGGCGGCGGGCAGGCCGGCCACGCGTACCGGCACGGGATACCAGAGGTAGGCCTCGGGGGCGGGCAGGGTGCGGGGCTCCAGAATGAGGGTGAAATAACCTTCGTCGTCGGTCGTCACGGCGTGCTGGCTGCCGTCGGGCAGCTCGGCCAGCAGGTCGGCGCCGGGGATTTCGCGGCTGTTGAAGCGGCGCACCATGCTCAGGAAATTGCGCCAGCTGGAATCGGTGGCGGACTGGGGGCGCAGGCCGGGGTCGCCGAGCAGGCGGCCTTTGAGGTAGAACTTGTGGGCGGTGCCGTAGCTGCGGTAGGCGTCGAGCTGCAGGCGCTTGAGGCGGCCTTTGCGGGCGAGGTAACGGGTAAAGAAGTGGTCGGTCCATTCGTTGAGGGCCGACACGGGTTTAAGCAGATTCATGGGGCAAACCTACGGCTGCGAGGGCAGGGCGGCCGGATTTATGGCCGGATTTGTTGCTGACCGCGCCGTTGGCGCGCGTCTGCGACGCGTGCCGACTGGTTGGCGTGCGGCCCAGGTTTGGGCGTTTTGCGCGGGCGAGTCGTTTGCCAGCGAGCCGAAGGCCCGGAGCCAAACGACTCGCGTCGCAGATGCGTGCCAACGGAGTGGGCAGCCACGGTGGGGCTTTTCGCGTAGAACCCTCACGTCTGAATTCCCAGCCCCCACACGCTCCGCCTGCCCATGTCAACTGCCGCTGCCCCCGCCGCCCATCCCAAGACCCGTAAAAAAAAGCTGCTGCCCCAGGAGGAAGCGCATATTCTGTACAAAGACCCTGCCCGGCAGGCCCGGATGGCCGGCCTGCGCTACGCCACCGACAACGGCCCCGGCCTCACGCGCAAACCCACGCGGGCCGGCAAGTTTGCCTATTACGACGCCAAAGGCCACAAAATTGACGACGCCAAAACGCTGGACCGCATCAGCAGCTTCGTGATTCCGCCGGCCTGGACGGAGGTGTGGATTTCGCCCTCGGCCACCACGCACCTGCAGGTGACGGGCCACGACGCCCTGGGCCGCAAACAGTACCGTTACCACCCGGCCTGGGACGAAATGCGCAGCCTCACGAAGTTCTCGCGCCTGCTCACCTTCGGCGAAAAGCTGGCCCCGCTGCGCCAGCAGCTTAAAAAGGACCTCGCCCGCCCGGCCCTCGACCACGACAAGGTGGTGGCCCTGGTGATTACGCTCATGGACCAGTCGTTCATCCGCGTCGGCAATAAGGAATATGCCAAGGAAAAGGCCGGCAAAAAGGCCAGCTACGGCCTCACCACCCTGCAGGACGACCACGTCGACGTGCACGGCAGCGACGTAAATTTCTCTTTCGTGGGCAAAAAAGGCGTGCCGCACGACGTGACCGTGCACGATGCCCGCCTGGCCCGCCTGGTGCGCAAGTGCAAGGAAATCCCCGGTCAGCACCTGTTTCAGTACTATTCGAAGGACGGGCAGCGCCACGCCCTCGAATCGGGCGACGTGAACGAGTACCTGCACCGCCACACCGGCCTCGCGCTGTCGGCCAAGGACTTCCGCACCTGGGGCGGCACCGTGAAAATGGCCGGCTGCCTTGAAGCCGTGCTGCGCGAAGAGCCTGACCTCACGCCCGAAAAGGCCATTAAGAAAGCGGTGAAGGACGTGGCCTCAGCCCTGGGTAACACGCCCACGGTGTGCTCCAAATACTACATTCACCCGCAGGTAGTCGAGCTGTTCAAATCGGGCGAGCTGGTAGAGTTTCTGCGCAAGCACGATGCCGAAGCTGCGCCCGATGATGTGCTCTCACCCATCGAGCGGCTGGTGCTGAAAATGCTGAAGCAAGCGTAATCAAGCACGAAGTAGGGTGCGGGGCTTGCCCCCGCCTGCCGTTGAACGACTCATTTGGGCGTTGTTCAACGACGGGCGGGGGCAAGCCCCGCACCCTACTTCGTTTGTAATGGCGCTGTGCCTATTCCTCAGGTATCTTATCGAAGGCCTTGCCCGCTGACACGCTGCCCTGCTCGAAGCGGACGCCCGCCGCGGGCTGGCGCAGCTCATCGTTGCCCGGGCCGCCGTAGATGCGGATGGCCGGCTGGCGGCGGGCGGCCGCGCCGTGGGTGGTGACGATGAACAGGTCGTCGCCCCCCAGGCCTTCGAGTTGAATACGCTTGGTTTCGGCTGGTATGAAAGCCCGGCGGTACTGCGCCACGGTGCCCTGCGCGGCAAACACGGCCACCACCGTCGAGTCGGCGTAGCGGTGGATTTCGAACCGCTCGGCCTGGTCGGTGCCGCCGATGCGGGGCTGGCGGGCCAGCTCGCGGTAAAACGTT
>NZ_BAAGZM010000391.1:0-4097 GCF_054778495.1 Hymenobacter agri | reverse complement strand
GCTCACGGCCAGGCTGGCGCCGGCCAGCAGCGCCACCAGCAGGCCCGGCAGCCGCAGCTCGACGAGGGCCAGCTGGGCGGGGTCGGCGGGGTTGTAGTGCCGAAAGGTATTCAGGATGAAGCTGTACGAAGTACTGTAGCTGCCCACGCGCAGGCCCAGCACCAGCAGGGCCAGCGTGAGCAGCAGGCCGAGAACGAGCCAAAAAACCGGACGCGTAGTCCGGACTGCGCCCAAGCTACCGGAATTCGCCATATAGTTTATCGCCGATTAGTTCGAGGTCGCCGGTGTCGGTATTGGTCAGCAGAATAACAACCCGACGGAAGGTTGGGTCGGTAAGCAGCACCGAGTTGAAACCGTTGATGCTGCCGCGCCGCTCCAGCACGGGCCGGGCAAAGGATTTATCGTTGTAATAAAAGCCCAGCGTGGGGTAGCCCCGCGCATACGGCACAAAGCTGCCCGGCTGCTGCGGACTGGTGAGCAAGGCGGTGCTGGCCGCATTGAGGAGCTTGTGCTGCCGCAACGCTTCTACCAGCCGGAACAGGTCGCCCACAGTGGCGTAAATGGCCCCGGCCCCGGCGTAGTTCGAGAGGTAGGTGGGCGCGTCGTTGCGCAGCGGTCGGCGCGCCGTCGAGTCGCCGAAGCTGTAGTTGTGATAGCCGTAGGCGAGGCCGGGAACCACCTGCTCTTCGGCCAGCACGCCCGAGTGCACCATACCCGCCGGGCCAAAAATGGCCATCCGCACCAGCTTGGCATAAGGCTGCTTCGAAACGACTTCCAGCAACCGCGTCAGCAGAATGTAATCGACGTTGTTGTAGTTGAACGTGGCAGTAGCGTTTTCCCGCAAAGCCACGAACCGGCCAACAAACTCACTGGTCGAGTACGGGCTTTGGTAGGCGACCAACGGCTCGTTTTTAAGGCCCGAATGGTGCGTGAGCAGCTGGCGAATGGTAATGGTGCGGCCAGCTGCGGGCAAGTCGGGCACGTAGGTGGCAATGGCATCATCCAGCCGCAGCTGGCCTTTCTCGAGCAGTTGCAGGGTCAGGATGGCGGTGAACAGCTTGGTCATCGAGGCGATGGGCAGGCGGGTGGTATCGGCCATCGGCACCGCAAACTGGCAGTTGGCCATCCCCTGATGCCCTTGCCACACCACGCGGCCATCCTGCGCCACCAGCGCGGTGCCGCTGAAGCGGTCGGCCGCCGCTTCGGCCGCGACGATGGCCGCGAGCGAGCTCTTCTGCTGCCCGAAGGCCGGGCCGGCCCCGAGCAGCAACACCAGCAACAGATGCCGCACTCCGGGCACAGGGCAAGCGGTTCTCAAACCCCGGAGCCACCAAACCGAACAAGACGCTCCCATCAGCGAGCAGAAACAGTTGGTTTCGCTCCGGCCTGCTGCAGCAGCCCCTGCAGCTCGCGCACCGATTCCACTACCCGCGGGCCGGGGCGCTCGAGCAGGTTGCCGGTGATGGGGTACACGCGGCGGTTTTTGTAGGCGTTTATGCGCTTGAGCTCGGGGTAGTTTTTGAAAAAGGTGCTGTCGAGCTTGCCGAAGCTGCCGCCGAGCAGCACGTCGGGATTCAGCTTGAGGATGTACTCGCGGGTGAGGGCCGGGTAGGGCTGCGGGAAGGTTTCGGTGACGGCGTTGCGGCCGCCGGCCATGCGGATTTCGTCGGTGAAGAGCGTGTTCTGGCCGTAGCAGTAAATGGGGTCCTGCCAGGTGATGGCCAGCACTTTGGGAATGGGCTGGCGGATGGGCACGTTGGTCACCGCCTTCAGGTTCTGGCGCAGCGAGTCGGTGAGGTGCCGGGCCTGCGGCAGGCGGCCCAGCAGGCGCCCTACTTCCTCCATTCCCTTGAAAACATCTTCCACACGCCGGAATCGTAGGTAGTACACCGGAATGCCGAGCTGCTGCAGCCGCTGCGCGTCGTCGACGGAGGTGATGCCTTCGACGGTGAATACCACATCGGGCTTGAGTAGCACCAGCTTTTCGAGGTCGAGCGGATAGTTGTTGACGACGGGCTTGCGGTACACGGCGGCCGGGTAATTATCCTGCGGGCAGCGGGCCACGATGGTGGCGGTATCGGCCACAGCGTACAGCATTTCGGTCATGCTCGGGGCCAGGGCCAGCACGCGGCGCGGCTGAGCGGGCAGGCTCACGGTGCGGCCCAGGCCGTCGCGCACGGGCACCAGGGCCGTTTTTTCGGGTTCGGAATGACAACCCAGCAGCAGGGCCAGCGGTAGAAGCAGCAGAAAGAAACGCATGCGGCAAAGGTAGCCCGCGGGCCACGCGGCGCGGCAGTTTACCTTTGCCCCTGGTCCTAATTTTTGCCCCATGATAGTAGTAACCGGCGCGGCCGGCTTCATCGCCAGCTGCCTTGTCTCCCGCCTCAACGCCGCCAATTTCAACGACATCGTGGTGGTCGATAATTTCTCCATCGAAAAGAAGCTTGCCAACCTCGAAGGCAAGAAGCTGCGCGAGTACGTCGACCGCGAAACGTTTTTCGACTGGCTCGATGCGCACCACGAGCAGGTGGAGTTTATTTTCCACCTCGGCGCGCGCACCGATACCACCGAGATGGACCCCGCCGTGTTCGACCTGCTGAACCTGAACTACTCGAAGCAGATGTGGCAGGCCTGCGTGCGCTACAACCTGCCGCTGGTGTACGCCTCCTCGGCCGCGACTTACGGCGACGGCACCCTCGGCTACTCCGACCAGGACGAGGCCCTGTTCCCCCTCTACCGCCCCCTCAACCCCTACGGCGACTCGAAAAACGACTTCGACAACTGGGCCTTGCAGCAGGAAGAGAAGCCCTATTTCTGGGCCGGCCTGAAATTTTTCAACGTGTACGGTCCCAACGAGTACCACAAGAGCCGCATGGCCTCGGTGATTATGCACGCCTTCCACCAGATTCAGCAGTCGGGCTCGATGACGCTGTTCAAATCGCACAACCCCGACTACACCGATGGCGGCCAGATGCGCGATTTCGTGTACGTGAAGGACGTGGTGGAAGTGTGTTTCTTCCTGCTCAACCACCGTACGCACTCGGGCATCTACAACCTGGGAAGCGGCGAGGCCCGCACCTTCCTCGACCTCGCCCTGAACACGTTCAGCGCCCTCGGCCGCACGGCCGATATCCGCTTCCGAGACACGCCGGAGGACATTCGCGACAAGTACCAGTACTTCACCCAGGCCGACATGAGCAAGCTCAAAAGCATCGGCTACGACCGGCCGTTTACGCGCCTCGAAGACGGTATTCAGGACTACGTGCAGAACTACCTGGTGCCCGGGCGGTATTTGTAGCGCGGAAACAAATGGGATGTAGAGACGCATATTTGCGTCTTGTCGTCTGCACCGTTTACGATTTAACCGTTCAACGACGAGACGCAAGTATGCGTCTTTACCCATTACCTAACCCGCCTGTGACCGCACCCGCTCCTTCCGTTATCACCGTTGTGGGCGGCGGCTTCGCGGGCACGGCGCTAGTGTTGCAGTTGCGGCAGCAGCCCAAGTTGGGCGGGGCCGAAATTCATTTGATTGAGCCGCGGGAGGAGCCCGGCCCTGGCCTGGCTTACTCGGCCCGCCGGCCCGAATACCTGCTCAATGTCCGGCCCGGCGGCCTCAGCCTTTATCCCGCCGCACCCAACCACTTTGCCGACTGGCTGGCTCGGCAGCCCGAAAGCGCCACCAGCGTGCCCGAATTTGCCTCCCGCGCCGCCTACGGCCGCTATTTGAAAGAGGAGCTGATGCCCGCCCTGGCCCCGGTGGCCGGCCCCCAGGGCATTCACTGGCACCGCACCACGGCCGTGGCAGCCCCGCTCCTACCTAATGGCCGTCGCCAGGTGCAGTTGGCCGACGGCACCAGTATTGAAAGCGATATAGTAGTACTGGCGCTGGGCAACTTTCCGCCGCCGCCACCCTGCGGGCCCGACCACCGCTACCTGCACCACCCCGGCTACCATACCGACCCCTGGGCCACCGGCAACATCCGCCGCATCGGGCCCGACGAAGAGGTACTGCTCATCGGCTCGGGCCTGACCGCCGTGGATGTGCTACTGGCCCTGCGCCACGATGGCCACCGCGCGCCCATTGCCGTGGTGGC
>NZ_BAAGZM010000390.1:0-6864 GCF_054778495.1 Hymenobacter agri | reverse complement strand
GCGGCGCTGGCGGCCGGCCTGCAGGGGGCCTACCCCTTGCGCGACCGGCCGGGCAGCCCCGGCAAGGTGGTCGAAACCAGCTACACGTATAAAATCCGGAACACGCCCTCGCGGTCTACCTTTCATCTCTACTCCAGCGGGCGCAACAGCATGGCGGGCCAGGTCGTCATCACGGCCTACGACCCGCAGCAGCGCCTGCTGAGCGGCTCGCTCGACATGACCATGGACGGCGTGAACGACCCGCGCGAGTATTTCCCGGCGCCCACCCCGCTGCTCTGCAACGTGAAGGTAACCGGCACCTTTTCCAACCTGAAGCTGGAATAGCCGCCGCGGGCTGCCCGCCGTCCGGCAACCGCCCCGCACCCCCACTGGCGCGGGGCTTTTTTTGCGCAAAACCCGGCGGCCGGCCGTACTTTCGGCTACTGAAGCGGGTCGTGGCCGACCCGCCATCCGCGGTT
The DNA here is from genome assembly GCF_054778495.1 of Hymenobacter agri. Lineage (NCBI taxonomy): Bacteria > Pseudomonadati > Bacteroidota > Cytophagia > Cytophagales > Hymenobacteraceae > Hymenobacter > Hymenobacter agri. Next base: position 6,406 of record NZ_BAAGZM010000390.1, on the reverse strand, counting down.
TCCGCCGTTTTCCGAACAGAATTCCCGATGCTGAAAGTCAATAAGCAAGACGCCCTCAACTACCACTCGCAGGAGCCCGCCGGCAAGCTCGAAGTGGTGCCCACCAAGCCCATGAGCACCCAGCTCGACCTCGCGCTGGCTTACTCGCCGGGCGTGGCCGAGCCCTGCAAGGCCATTGCCGAAAACCCCGACGACGTGTACAAGTACACCGCCAAGGGCAACCTGGTGGCCGTCATCTCCAACGGCACCGCGGTGCTGGGCCTGGGCAACATCGGCCCGGCCGCCAGCAAGCCGGTGATGGAAGGCAAAGGCGTGCTGTTCAAGAAATTCGCGGGCATCGACTGCTTCGATATCGAGATTGACGCCACCGACCCCGACGAGTTCATCCGCATCGTGAAATCGCTGGAGCCCACCTTCGGCGGCATCAACCTGGAAGATATCAAAGCGCCGGAGTGCTTCCGCATCGAGACGGAGCTGCGCGAGAAGATGAACATCCCGCTGATGCACGACGACCAGCACGGCACGGCCATTATCACCTCGGCCGCGCTGCTGAACGCGCTCGAAATTGTGGGCAAAAAGATTGACGAGGTGAAGCTGGTGGTGAGCGGGGCGGGCGCGGCGGCCGTATCGTGCCTGCGGCTGTACCTGGCGCTGGGCCTGAAGAAGGAAAACATCGTGGTGTTCGATAAGGACGGCCTCATTCATGAGCGCCGCACCAACCTGGCGCCTATTCAGATGCAGTTTGCCACCACCCGCGCCGTGAACAACCTGGAAGAAGCGCTGGAAGGCGCCGACGTGTTCCTGGGCCTGTCGGCGGCCAACGTGCTGCCCGCCGGCCTGCTGCTGAAAATGGCCAACGACCCCATCGTGTTCGCCCTGGCCAACCCCGACCCCGAGGTGAGCTACCAGCTGGCCATGGCCACCCGCGACGACCTCGTGATGGCCACCGGCCGCTCCGACCACCCCAACCAGGTGAACAACGTGCTGGGCTTCCCCTACATTTTCCGGGGGGCGCTCGACGTGCGCGCCACCGAAATCAACGAGGCCATGAAGCTGGCCGCCGTGCGCGCCCTGGCCGAGCTCAGCAAGGAGCCTGTGCCCGAGATGGTGAACAAGGCCTACGGCGACAACACGCTGGCTTTCGGCCGCAACTACCTCATTCCGAAGCCACTCGACCCGCGCCTGATTACCAGCATCAGCCCGGCCGTGGCCCGCGCGGCCATAGAGAGCGGCGTGGCCCGCCTGCCCATTACCGACTGGACGGCTTACGAAGACCAGCTCCGCGCCCGCCTCGGCGTGAACCAGAAGCTGATGAACCGCATCACCTCGGCCGCCAAGGCCAACCCCAAGCGGGTGGTGTTTGCCGAGGCCGACAACTACAAGATTCTCAAAGCCGCCCAGATTTTGCGCGACGAGGGCGTGTGCTGGCCCATTCTGCTCGGGCCGCAGGAGAAAATCGAAACCATTGCCCGCGAAAACAGCCTCGACCTCGAAGGCTGCGAAATCATCAACATCCTGAAGCAGGACGCTAAGCGCGACGAGTTTGCGAAGCTGCTGTACGAGAAGCGCCAGCGCCGCGGCATGACGCTCTACGAAGGCCGCCGCCTGATGCGCGAGCGCAACTATTACGCCGCCATGATGGTGGAAACCGGCGAGGCCGACGCCTGCATCACTGGCCTCACCAAGGACTACGGCAAGAGTATCATTCCGTCGCTGCAAGTCATTGGCACCGAGGATGGCGTGAAGCGCGTGTCGTCGATGTACATCATTCAGCACAAGAAAGGCCCGTACTTCTTCGCCGATACGACGGTGAATATCAACCCCACGGCTGAGGAAATGGTCGAGATTATCGGCCTCACCGCGCGGGCGGTGCGCTTCTTCGACGCGGTGCCGCGCGTGGCGGTTATCAGCTACTCCAACTTTGGCTCGAACTCGGGGCCGCTGCCCGAAAAGACCCGCCGCGCCACCGAACTGGCCAAGCAGCGCTTCCCCGACCTGCTCATCGACGGCGAGATGCAGGCCAACGTGGCCCTGAGCCCCGCGCTGCTGCAGGAGCACTACGGCTTCTCGCCGCTGGCCGAAAAAGGTGCCAATACCTTGATTTTCCCCAACGTCGAGTCGGGCAACATCGCCTACAAGGTACTGCAGGAAATCAGCGGCACCGAGGTAATCGGGCCGGTGCTGATGGGCATGCGCAAGCCGGTGCACATTCTGCAGCTCGGGGCCAGCGTGCGCGACATTGTGAACATGGCCGCCATCGCGGTGGTCGACGCGCAGCAGGGCGGCAAGGCGCTCTCGCGGCTGCACCCTGCTGCAGGGTGCAGCCGCGAGGCCGTGCTATTGAAAGCCTATCGAAACGAGCTTAGGCCGGAGAATTATGGCTGCTGAGGGGCTGCGCGCAACTGCCATACCGTGAAGCTGCCGACCCGCGTGACGAGGTGCGCCAGATGAGGCTGCAAGCGAGGGTCGTGCACGACCGTGGTATCGTTCGTGTACAGGTACTGCACCCCTTGGGTGATGCAGTCTGCCAGGTACGTTTTGCCCTGTGCATTCTGTTTCCACAGTTGGTCGGGCTGGTCGAACCCGAACCCTTTCTTGTGGAGGAAATAAAAATCGATGCAGCCCGAATCGTCTGGGCCCACCAAGCAGCGCGCTCCGCTGGGGGTAGCAGCCTCCAGCTTTGCCCGGCTGGCTGCATTATATAGCTCCGGAATGTCTTGGCCCTGCCGTACCCAGCGCACCCACACGATACGGGAAACGGCCCACACCGGCTGGAAAATCAGGGCTACCAGCAGCAGGTACCGGGCGCGCGGAAAGCGTTGCAGCCAGGCGGCTCCCCACACGGCCAGCAGCAGCAAAACCGGGAGCAAGGGCAGCAGGTAATAGCCATGGTGCTGCATTTGGCTGAGCTCGATAACGTAGTAGGCGAGCAGGGCCAAGCTCCAGGCCAGGCCGGGCGCAAACCAGGGGTGCCGCACGGGGGCGTGCCGCAACACCCGCCACAGGCCCACGCCGAACAAGACGACGGCCCCGTACCCGAGCAAGGTTTCGGGTAGGTCAGAAATCAGGTTGTGCTGAATAATGCGCAGCCCCGCGCCCAAGTCGGGCGCCGGACGCGTTTCCAGGCCAAAATCGGTCAGTCCCGATACGGTAATCAGATGCAGGGCGTAGGCGTACCAAGCCAGGGTGACGCCTACGGCCACCACGGCGTAGAGCACCAGCTGGACTATTTCGCCTGTCGTAAAGCGTCGGTTCCACAGGTCGCGCAGCACGAATACGGCAATGGGAAAGCCCACGACCAGAAACTGCAGCTTGGTCAGGCCCCCCAGCGTAACGGCGACCAGGCTCAGTGCCAGCACGCCACCCTGCCGCCGCTCACGCCACCGCCCAAACCAATACAGCCCCGCCAGCGAAGCCGTCAGGGCCAGCACATCGGGCAGCGCATTCATGCCGTGGTAAAAAATCTCCGGGCTCCACGACAGCCCCCACGCCCCAACGGCACCGAGCCAGGCGGCCCCGCTCACCTGCCTGGCGAGGTAGTAGAAGGCCACGACGCCGAGCATGTAAATAACCCAATTGATGACGCGCGGCAGGTACTCGTGGAAGCCAAACAGGTGGTAGCTACCCCCCACGAGCCATTCGTAGGACGGAAACTGCATGCCCGTCACGCCATTCGTCGCATTGCGACGGTCTACGCGGGGCCGCAGAATGTTCATGTCTTCCTCGTAGAAATTACGGGCGACGGCCATCGTATTGCATTGCCGCCACAAGTGAATGCTTACCGGTGGCAAGTGAAAAAATGGTGCATGCAGGCAAAAGTTCAGCCCAATCAGGAGCGGCCAAAACCAACGGGGCAGCTGCTTTCGGGATAGTAGATGCTGAATGCTCATGCTCATAAAATAACGGGCTTCGTGCTGGCAGCCGATGGGCGCCTGCAGACAAGTGGGGGGAAATAGCAGCCGAAGACGTCGGAAAAAGCCGGCCTGAGGGTAGCTCACTTCCCTCGTGGCGCACCCTGAATCAGGGCCCGTTGCCAGGCGTCCGGCGTCTGGTGTCAGGAAGGGATATTGGTGTGGGAGATGATATAGAGCGGCCGCTGTCGAACATTGGCCGACAGCCGGGCGATATACTCCCCAATGATGCCCACGGAGATGAGCTGCACCCCGCCCAAAAACAGAATGCTAATCATGAGCGAGGGCCAGCCGGGCTGGGAGTCGTGCTTGACGTATTTGGAGTAGAGCGTGTAGAGCATCACCAGAAAGGCCAGCCCCGATACGGCGAAGCCGCTCAGGGTGGCGGCTTTCAGCGGGGCATCCGAAAAGCCGGTAATGCCATCCAGGGCCAGCCGAATCATTTTGCGGTAGGTATACCCCGTTTTGCCGCCGGCGCGCTCGGCGCGGTCGTATTCCACGAACGTTTGCCGGTAGCCAATCCAGGAAATCTGGCCTCGTAAGAACTTGTTTTGTTCCGGCATGCGCTTGAGGCTTTCCACAACCTTGCGGGAGACAAGACGAAAGTCGCCCGTATCTACCGGAATGGAAATGTGGGTGATGCGCGCCAGCAGCCGATAGAACAGCCGGGCCGTCATTTTTTTGGCGAGGCTTTCGCCCTGGCGGGAGCGGCGCTTGGCATACACCACTTCATAGCCCTCCGCCATCTTGTCGTACATCAGCGGAATTAGCTCGGGCGGGTCCTGCAAATCGGCATCGATGATGCCCACGACCGCGCCCCTGGCACAGTCCAGCCCGGCCGTGACGGCGATTTGGTGCCCGAAATTGCGGCTCAAATCAATAAACCGGACCTGCTCATCGTGCGCCGCCAGCTCCAGTAGCAGGTGCAGGGAACGGTCCTGCGACCCGTCGTTGATAAAAATCAACTCGTAGCTTTTGCCCATTCCTTCCAGCACAGTGCGCAGCCGCTGGTACAGCGTGGGAATGTTGGCTTCTTCGTTGTAGATAGGAATGACGACAGAGATGTCCACGGGTTGGTCAATTAGTCGTCTGGTGGGGAATGGATTTAAGGCAAAGTTATTACTGGTAGCGTTATCGGCTGACTGCATAAACAGGGATACTGCACAAGTGCCGGAACAGGCCTTGGGTGAAAGGGGAGGCCAAAAGTCGCCTGTCAGGTATTGTTAAACAACCCGAAGTCCGTCAAAAGGTACAAATCTATCGCACGGCACTGGCCGGGCATCCGCAATGGGCTGGGGGGCGCGGCCCGCGGTTATTCCGGGTGGCCGGACTGCCGAAGCGGGATTGGCCGGTTTGTGGTAGCGGGGCGTACCCGGCCGGTGCTGCCCGTTCCCGCGTGCGCAGGGAAGCCGCTGTCGCGAGCCGATTGGGTTGGAGCAGTGATAGGAGCATTGGGAAGCAGGCTCTTTATTTCACCCAAAAAAAATGCCCGAAAAGCCAGTAGATTTGGGAGATGAAAACCTGCGAAACGGTGTTGCCATCGCAGCATTTCGCTCCTTCCTTACTTCTGGTTTATGATTGCCTACCTCGACGGTAAACTTGCATACAAAGATGCTACCCTCGCCATTGTCGACATTCTTGGCGTGGGCTACGAAGTCCGCATTTCGCTGGCTACCTACTCCAAGCTGCCGGCCGAGGGCACAGCTACCAAAATCTACACTTACCAACATATCAAGGAAGACGGGCAGACGCTCTACGGTTTCCTGGACCCCAACGAGAAGGCCCTGTTCCTGCAGTTGATTTCGGTGTCGGGCATCGGGCCGGGCACGGGCATTGTGATGGTGAGCAGCATGAGCGTGGGCGAAATCCGCGACGCCATTGTGCACGAGAACGTGCGCGCCATTCAGGCCATCAAGGGTGTAGGGCCGAAAACTGCCCAGCGCGTGATTCTGGAGCTGAAAGACAAGCTCCGCAAAGACGAGCTGCTGGCCAAGGCCGGCGTCGATACCGTGCCGCTGGCCCGCCAGCACAATACGCGCCGCGCCGAAGCGTTGCAGGCCTTGGTGACCCTCGGCTTTGCGCGGGCCGCCGCCGAGAAGCAGCTGGACCAGATTCAGCAGAAGCACGGTGGGGAGCTGAGCGTGGAGGAATTGATTAAGTTTGCTTTGAAGTCGCACTAGGCCCGGCCGCGAAAGTTTTCTTTCGCATCGGTGCTGGGTTGGTTCGGGGCGGCTTGCTGCTGAAATTGAAAATGCTGTGCCTGATGCGTGCTGCCTAAGCGGCGCGTGTTCTTACACTTATCTGCTTGAAATCTGGTCAGAAGTTTTTCCCCGCATCGGTTGTTGTAGTTGCGTCGCTCCTGGCGTGGTGGGCTCCGGCTTCGCCGTTGGCGAAGGTGCGCCTGAGCCGGGCGTGGCTGCGCGCCCAGCGTACTCTGGCCCTCGACACGCCCCGCACCGACACGCTTGGGCCCTACAAGCCCAGCCGCCGGCCCC
>NZ_BAAGZM010000389.1:0-4116 GCF_054778495.1 Hymenobacter agri | reverse complement strand
CGCCCCGGGCCTCGACACGGTGCGGACGCTGGCCGGACTGGTGCGCCAACAGTTTGCCGGCCGGCCGGTGTTCGTCGACTTCTGGGCCTCGTGGTGCGGGCCGTGCATTGCCGAGTTTCGGCACGAGCCGGGCCTGCATGAGTTTGCCAGCAAAAACGGCATTGAGGTGCTGTACATCTCCGTTGACAAACCAGGGTTTCGGGAGAAATGGGCGGCGCTGGCGGCCAAAAACAACCTGCGCGGCTACCACTACCTGGCTTCGGAAGCCGTGCAACAGTCGCTGGAGAAGGTGATTCCCTACCTGCCCACCTACATGATTTTTGACAAAAACGGCCAGCTGGTGGAAGCCAGCGCCTACCATCCCAGCGACGGCGAGAAGCTGTACCAGCAGCTGCGCGAGCGGCTGGGGCTGCAGTAGCCGAAGCGGGTTTGGGCTTTTTTGCGTGCCTAAGTCCCGGTGCCGTCGCATCAGGCTCTGGAAATGACCCTGGCTTTCATTAATGAATTCACTATATTCAGTAATGAAACAGTTTTTCTCCTTTTTGACACTTTGCGGGCGAATAGTGGCCGGGCTATTGGTGGGGCCATTGGCGCCCCGAATGGCGGCGGCCCAGGCGCCCGCCTGGCAGACGGCTATTGCCACGCCCGGCACCAGTCTCGTAGTGCAGGCCGCCGCCCCCGATGCCGCTGGCAATCTCATTGTGGTGGGCAATTTCGCCAATTCGGCCACCTTCGGCACCACCACTTTCACCAGCACAGGCACCGGAAACGACGGTTTCGTGGCCAAGTGGAGCCCGGCCGCGGGTCGCTTTTTGTGGGCGCAGCAGATTTCGGGGCTGGATGGCGAATATGTGACGAGTGTGGCCGTGAGCGGTAGCCACATTTATGTGGGCGGCGTGTTTTCGGGGCGTATGGCCACCGTGGGCAGCGTCATGCTAAGCAACACCGACTTCATGGGCAACAACGACTTGTTTGTAGCCCGCCTCACCGATACGGGCACGGCCAGCACCATCGACTGGGCACTACGGGCCGGGGCACAACCCAGCGAAACCCTCACCGGCCTGGCCATAAGCGGCAACAACCTGTACGTAGTGGGTACCTATTCGGGCAGTGGCACCGTGCTCGGCACCATTGCCCTGAGCAATGCGGCGGCCTCGGGCTCGGCCAATATTTTCGTCGCCAAGCTGGTCGATGCCAGTTCCGCCGCCACCTTCGAGTGGGCCGTGCCGGCCGGAGGGCCAACGGGCGGCAACAACGTGGCCGCCGTTGCAGCCACCGGCAGCAGCGTATATCTGGCGGGCAGCTATTTGGGCACGGGCGTTCGCTTCGGGACACTGCTCCTGCCGCCCGCCAATAATATCGATTGCTACGTGGCCAAGCTTACCGATGCGGGCGGCACCGGCAGCTTTGTGTGGACGCAGGCAGCCGGCGGTACGCAGGGCGATGTAGTCACAGCCCTGGCCGTGAGTGGGCCTAATGTGTACCTGGCGGGGCGCTTCGCCAGCCCCACACTCACCATCGGCAGCAGCGTGCTGGCGAATACGGGCTCGCTCGATGCGTTTGTGGCCAAGCTCACCGACACCGGCAATGCCGGCAGCCTGGTATGGGGCCAGGCGGCCGGTGGCACCGGGGCCGAAGTCATCAATGCGCTGGCCGTGAGTGGCCCCCACTTGTACGCCACCGGGTACTCGAGTAGCCCACAGGCTAGCTTTGGCAGCGGCAGCATGGCCACCGTAGGCGACAACGATGCCTTCCTCACCAAACTCACCGATGCGGGCAGCACCGGCAGCTTCGCCTGGGTACGGCCGGCCGGCGGCACCGGCTTCGATAGCGGAGCGGCCGTGGTGATACAAGGCAGCCAAGTGTACGTGGCCGGTATTTTTACGAGTCCCGTCCTCACCTTTAGCCCCACCCTGGCGCTGGCCCGCCCCGGCCTGAGCTACGCCCTGTTTCTGGCCTCCCTCCCCGACGCCACCCTCACAGCCACCGCCCCAGCCCGGGGTGGCACGGGGCTTACGCTCTACCCCAACCCAGCTGGCGCCAGCACTACAGTACAACTGCCCGCCCTACCTGGCACAGCCGTGGTCACCATCGTCTTGTCCGATGCCTTGGGCCGGACCGTACGCGCCGCCACCGTTCCCATGCCCGCTACCGAACTGCGCTATGAACTTAGTTTAACTGGCCTTGCCCCTGGCCCCTACGTGTTGCAGACACAAACCGAAGCAGCCACTGCTACCCGGCGGCTACTGGTGAAATAGCGTGCCTCATAGCATAAAAAATGCCCACCGTTGCGCACGATGGGCATTTTTTATATACTACTAGTACAAAAGTCGCACAAAAAATCGATTATGAAGCGTGCCATTACCCTTCCATCACCTTATTCTGCCGGTTGATGGATTCCAAATGTACCGCTGCGAGGTATTGCTCCACAAACTCGGTGGTGAGGCCGACGGACGAGCCCTGGCGCTTGGCGCGCTCGAGCACCTCGTTCCAGCGGTTGGTTTGCAGGATGGTGATGTCGTTATCGCGCTTGTACTGGCCGATTTTTTCGGCCACGGCCATGCGGCGGCCCAGCAGCTGCATCACCTCGGCGTCGAGCTGGTTGATTTGCTCGCGCAGGCCGGTGAGGGCCGAAAGGAATTCCTGCTCGTTGGTGGTTTCGTGGCGCCACACGAGGTCTTCGATGAGGTCGCGCAGCACCTCGGGCGTGATTTGCTGCTTGGCATCGCTCCAGGCGTTGTCGGGGTCGATGTGGCTTTCAATCATGTTGCCGTCAAAGCCCAGGTTGAGGGCCTGCTGGGCCACAGCGGCCAGCGTGTCGCGGCGGCCGCAGATGTGGCTGGGGTCGCTGAGCAGCGGCAGGCCGGGCAGGCGGCGGCGCATCTCAATGGGCAGGTGCCACATGGGCGCGTTGCGGAAATCGGTGTTGCCGTAGCTCGAAAAGCCGCGGTGAATGAGGCCCACCTGCTCCAGCCCGGCCTTTTGCAGGCGCTCCACGGCGCCCACCCACAGCTCGAGCTCGGGGTGAATGGGGTTTTTGACGAGCACCGGCACCTGCACGCCGCGCAGCACGTTGGCGATTTCCTGCACCGAAAACGGGTTGCCCGTAGTGCGCGCGCCCACCCACAGAATATCGACGCCGAAGGCCAGGCAGTCCTCCACGTGCTTGGCGGTGGCTACTTCCACGGCAATGGGCAGGCCGGTGAGCTCGCCGGCTTTCTTGAGCCAGGGCAGGCCTTTGGTGCCGATGCCCTCGAAGCCACCGGGCTTGGTTCGGGGCTTCCAGATGCCGGCGCGCAGGGCCTGCACTTTGCCGGTGGCGGCCAGCCGCTGGCAGGTTTCGAGCACTTGCTCTTCGGTTTCGGCCGAGCACGGGCCGGCAATAAGGTAGGGTTTGTCGTCGGGCTGGCGGTTGAACAGGGCGGATTTCATGGGTATTCAGGGTTTGTTAATTTTTAATTATTGACTTTGGAGCGTCATGCTGAGCTTGTGGAAGCATCTCTCCTGCTTCGTTGTGGAAGCATTGATTACTTGCACGGTAGAGATGCTTCGACAAGCTCAGCATGACGTTTTTCTTTTCTCGTTCTACCCTTCACGGCAGAATCTTGCGAATGTGGTTGGCCTGCCGGATTTGCTCGGTCAGTCCCTCGTAGTCTTCCTGCGCCAGCAGCTCGCGCAGGTGCTGCAGCTGGTGCAGGTGCTCGTCGAGCACGTCGAGCACATTCAGGCGGTTTTGGCGGAAGATGGGCACCCAGGTGGCCGGCGCGCTCTTGGCCAGCCGCACCGTCGACTCGAAGCCGCCGCTGGCCAGGTCGAAGATGCGCTGCTCCTCCTTTTCCTTTTCGAGCACGGTGAGGGCCAGGGCAAACGAGGTGATGTGCGAGATGTGCGACACGTAGGCCGTGTGCACGTCGTGGTCGGCCCCGTTCAGGTGCAGCAGCCGCATGGGCAGCGCCTGAAACAGCGTGGTTACCAGCTGCACGGCGTCGGCGTCGCTGTTTTCGGCATCGCACAGCACCACCGTTTTGCCTTCGAACAGGCCCGACACGGCCGCTTCCGGCCCCGAATGCTCGGTGCCCGCCATGGGGTGCACGGCCACGAAGCGGCCGCGGCGCG
>NZ_BAAGZM010000388.1:0-4116 GCF_054778495.1 Hymenobacter agri | reverse complement strand
GGCCGGGCCGGGCGTGCTGTCGCAGGCTCTGGGCATCACGCCCGCGCTCAGCGGCGAGCTCGTGACGGGACCGCACATCTGGTTTGAAGACCACGGCGAAACGGTGCCGGAAGCCAACGTATTGGCCAGTGCCCGGGTGGGGCTGGCCTACGCGGGCGCAGAAGCGGCCGGGCTGCCGTGGCGGTTTCGGATAGCCGATAGCAAGTGGACAAGCCCGGCCAAGTAGGTGAGCGAGTAAACTGAAAGGCAGCTTGGCGTTGAGTACTTTTGGCCTTCTTTCACTTTCCCCAAGCTTTTAACGCCTACTCTTTTCATGGCTAAACTATCTACCGCTTCTGTCCTGACGGCTGGCTTGTCATTGCTGGCTGGTGCCGCGCAGGCCCAGGCTACCTTTCGCGTCGGCCCCACCGTCGGTTATAACCTGGCATTCGGCGGCTTCGACTACCCGAACCAGACCTATCTGAAAGTTTCCAACACTGCCCGCAGCGGCGTAGAAGCCGGCGTGGTGGCGCAGCTCGGCTTTGGCGGCCACTTTGCCGTGCAACCGGCGGTGCTGTACTCCCAAAAGGGGTTTGGCTTCACGGAATCTGCCTACGACGCGGCCTACAACTACACCTATAAAGGCGAATACACCTTCCGCTTCGACTATCTGGCCGTGCCAGTCAATGCCGTGTATAGCCAAGAGCCCGGCGGCCGGGGCTTGCTGGTATTTGGTGGGCCGTACGTGGGCTTTCTGCTGGGTGGCCGCTACACGTCTGCCCAAAGCGGTAGCTACGGCGGCGGCGGCAGCACCCGCAGCCAGTCCGACGCGGGCAAGGTAGAGGCCGGCGACACCTACAATAACCGTCCCGGTCAGGCCTATGTCTCGCGCGGAACGGACGTCGGCCTGCAAGGGGGGCTGGGCTACGGGTTTGCCAACGGGTTGCAACTGCAGGTCGGCTACAGCCAAGGCCTGCGCAACCTCGGGGCCGCTTATGCCCCCGGAGTTACCTCCCAACAGCCGCCTACCTACCGCAACCACGCTGTTCAGCTCTCGCTGGCGTACCTGTTCGGCGGCGTCCACTAAAGGCGGCCCGCATCAGCCAAAGCGCGCCGGAGCGGGGCCAGTAGTCGGCCCGCCCCGGCGCGCTTTGGCCGGGCGTTCAGTGCTTTGTGTCAGCGCCGATTTTTTCTGCCCGTGTTTGGCAGGGCTGGCGCTATGCCCGCAAATAGGGCCACGCGAAGTAGAGCGCCACACCTTGCAGCAGCGTCAGCAGCAGTGTGATGCTCCAGAAAGTGGCTTTGCGGTTCTTGTGGTGCAGCAGCCAGATGGCCGCCCACGCGCCGGCTGCCGCGCCCGGCAGCGTGGCTAGGTGCAGCGTTTTTTCGGCAATGCGCCGCTGGCCTTGCCGGGCTTTGCGTTTGTCTGCGGCAAAAAGCAGAAAACACAATAGGTTGAGAAGCAATAGGCAGCTGAGAAGAATGGTCATGGCATGGGCGGCGAGCCTGCTTCAGTGGGTGGTGCCGGGCTTTAGCCTGCACAGCATTATCCGAAGCCGGGCCAATTGAGCGGAAACAAAAAAACAAGCGCAGTAAACCGATTGAGCCATGCAAACCAAGGCGTTGGCCTGCCAGCGTCCGGAATGCTGCTATCCGTACGGGTTTTCCATTTTGATTTCCAGCCAGCGGTCGGGCCGGTCGAGTGGGGCGTAGCCGAAGCGCTGGTAGAGGGTGTGCGCATCCCAGGTGGCCAGCAGGTGACGGCGCAGGTGTTGCAGGTCGGGGTGGGCCAGCATCTGCTGCACCAGCCACTTCGAAAGGCCGCGGCCGCGGTGCGCGGGCAGCACAAACACGTCGCAAAGCCAGGCAAACGTGGCGCGGTCCGTCACCACGCGGCAAAAGGCGGCCTGCTGCCCATCGGGCGCATACACGCCAAAATTGAGCGAGTTGGCAATGGCGCGCTCCACCGTAGCGCGCGGAATGTGCCGGGCCCAGTACGATTCTTCGCTCAGCCAGTGGTGCACGGCGGCCACGTCGAGCCGGTCCGGGTCGGTGCTGAGGATGTAGCCCGCGGGGTGGGTAGCGGTGAAAAACGTCGACATGCCGCGAAAGTAGGTGAGAAGCCGTGGCCAGGCAGCCGCGGCCGGCAGAATGAGCTGCCGGGGCATAAAAAAAGAGCCGGCAAAGCTGCCGGCTCTTTTCATTACGGGTAAGTGCTAAGGAGCTATTCCAGCACCACTTTCCGGGTCAGCACCTGGCCGCCCATCGTCACGCGCAGCGTGTAGAGGCCCGTGGCCAGGCCGCGGGTGCTCAGCGTCTGCTCGGCGGTGCCGGTCAGGTTCTTGGTGGCTACCACCTGGCCCAGGGCGTTGAGCAGCGTGGCCTGGCCGTTGCCGGTCTGGCCGCTCAGGCGCAGCGTGAGCTGGCCGGTGTTGCTTGGGTTGGGGTATACCAGCAGAGCATCGGTATCGGCTTGGGCTTTAGTGCCCGTGGGCACGGCACCAATGCTGAACGAGCCTTGCGTGTCGCCGCTACCGTAGCCGCTCACCGACAGGTAGTAGCGCGTGCCCGGGGTGAGGCCGGTGATGGTGAGCGCGCCCACGTTCTGGTTGTTGCCGGGGCCTGCCTGGCAGAACACGCGCGTGAACGGACCAGCCGAGCAGCTGGGGCTGCTGTACACCTGCACCACACCGGCGGTCGTGCCGGTCACCGTCAGGGGCAGCGTAGTGGCCGTGGCCGTAAAGCTGAACCATACGTCCTTGGGCAGCTGCGCACCCGAGCAGGTGGGCAGCACCAAGCCGTTCTGGGCGCTGGTAGTAGCACCCAGGTTGGTGCCGTTCGTCACGGTGTTGCCCAAGGCAATGGCACCGCAGGGCTCGTCGTTGGGCAGCGTGGGCAGCGGCGTGGTGAAGCACACCGGGCCGGCGTAGGAACTGGTGCCATTGACCGTGCCGCAGTTCTGGCGCACGTAGAAGCAGTAGTCCTTCGCCTGGGTCAGGCCCGTCAGGGCATACGTCGGGCTGGTGAGGCCGGTCACTTTCGTGCCCGAACCCAGCGTAAAGCCTTGCGGGCCGTACTCAATCTCGTACGTAGTGCCGGTCGGCGCGCCGGCTGGCGGCGTAAAGCTGAGCTGGGCGCTGTTGCTGGTCACGTTGGTCGCCGTCAGGTTCGATACCGGCAAGCAGGCCGAATACGTCACGCGTACGTTGTCGAGGCCGATGTCGGTGGTACCGAAATCGCTGGTGGCCATGAAGCGGATGATGGTCGTTGCGCCGGCCGTAGCAGGCAGCGTCAGCGTCTGGCGGGTCCAAGTGTTGGCGGTCGTCAGCGTGGTCAGCGAACGGCCGAACGATACGCCGCCGTTGGTGCTTACCATTACTGCCAGCGAGTCGCTGCCGCTGGTGTTGATGTAGTCGAACGACAGGCCCGCGGCGGCGGCCGTACCGGCCAGGTTCACATACAGGTCGAGCTGGCCGCTGGTGCCGCGCGAAGCATTGTAGGAGTGGAAGCGGGCCGAATGGGCGCTGGTGCCGCCGCTCAGGGGGCTGCCGGTGGGCGTGTAGATGCCCGAGGTCGGGCTGCCCCAGGCAGCGCTGGCGCCGTCATCCTCGCGGCGCCACGAGTTGTTGCCCGTTACGGGCTTGCCCCGCCAGTTCACGGCCGGAATCTCGTTGGTACCGCACTGGCTCTGCCAAGTAGCTTCGAAGTCCTGAGTGTAGGGCGTCGAGTTGTTCACCAGCACGTAGGGCGCCGCGGCGCAGTCGGTGGTGAAGGAAGCGCCAGACGGAGCCGAGTTACCGTTGGTCGTGCCGCAGTTCACTACTACCGTTACCGTATAGGCGGTGTTGGCATTCAGGCCGGTCAGGTTCACTGGCGACGATGTAGCCGACTGCGTGATGGGCGTGCCCGTGGCCGGCGTGGCCGTAATCGTGTACGAAGCCGCCCCGGTTACGGGCGTAAAGCTCACCGTGGCACGGGTGTCGGTCACCCCGGTCACCGTCACGCCGGTTACGGCGGGGCAGGTCACGTAGCTCACGCGCACATTGTCGAGGCCGATATCAGTTACGCCGAAGTCGCCGGTGGCTTTCAGGCGGATAACCGTGGTCGCGGTCAGGCCCGTCGTGGGCAGGCTCAGGG
>NZ_BAAGZM010000387.1:0-4130 GCF_054778495.1 Hymenobacter agri | reverse complement strand
GCCGGCTTCCTGGGGCTGGATGCGCCGCTCGACCCGGCCCGCCTGCGCCGCAACCTGGTGGTGAGCGGCCTGAACCTGCTAGCCCTGAAAAACCGCCAGATTTTGATTGGTGAGGAGGTTATTCTCGATATCACCGGCGAGTGCCACCCCTGCTCGCGCATGGAGGAAGAGCTGGGCCCCGGCGGCTACAACGCCATGCGCGGCCACGGCGGCCTCACGGCGCACATTGCGCAGGGCGGCATCATTCGGGTGGGCGATGTGGTGCGGGTAGTGGCCTGATTTTTTTACGGGAATTTGCTTATTTTTAAGTGTATCGGGAACCGTAGAACGCGGCCCCCGATACACTTTTTTTAGTGTTTTCATCCTGAAAAGGTCCTGTCAGCGTATGAGCCGCCACAGGCGATGGTGCTGCCTGCCACGATTAGTTCTTACTACCTTTTTCCATTTCAGCTTATGTACACACGCCTACTTTCGCGCCCGGCTGCGGGCCGGCGGCCACGCCGCTATCTGCGCGTTGCCCTGAGCATTCTGCTGGTTTTGTTGGTCAGCTTAGCTGCACAAGCACAAACTACTATTATTGGCCTCGGTACTCTCACGCAGAATGTTGCGCCGGGCAATATCATCTTTCCGCCCGGGGGCAATGCCGGCGACCAGGGCCTGGCTTTTTTTGACCCCGTGAGTGGGTCGCCGAATGCGAACCTGCAGCGAATTACTGGTCTGACGGGCAATCAGAAGCTCGTGGGCCTGGATTTTAGACCGCTGACCGGTCAGCTGTACGCACTGGGCTACGACCCGGCCCTGGCCAGCAATAACGCGCAGCTGTATACGCTGGACCCAAAAACCGGCGTGGCAACCCCGGTGAGTGGCGCGCCTATCTCGTTGGCGCTGGGTGGCGCCACGGAACGTATTGGCTTTAATTTCAACCCGGTAGCCGACCTAGCGCGGGTAGTAAGCTCCAACGATGCCAACTACCGGCTCAGCCCGGTAACGGGCGATGTTCCGAGCCCCGGCACGGCCGACGGGCCGCTGGCCTACGCCGCCGGCGACCCCAACTTCGGGCTCGACCCGCGCGTGAGCGGCGTAGCTTATACCAATGCTTTTCGGGGGGCAACGACCACGACGCTCTACGATGTCGATGTACGCAACGACGCCAGCGCGCCGCCCGGGATTTTGTCCATTCAGAACCTGCCTAATGCGGGTACGCTTAATACAGCCGCCCCTATTACCCTCAGTGGCTTTGGCATTCTGCCCGAGGCGCGGCTGAACCTCGACATTTTCTACACCGGTACCACGAACAAGGCGTACCTGCTGGAGCTGACCAAGCCAAATAGCGGCGGCTACTCGTCCAGCAACATCTACGACTTCGACCTGACCACCGGCGCGGCCACGAACAAACGCAATGTGGTGCCCGCCCTAGCTTTTACGCCATTCAACCTGCTGGCCATCACGGTAGCTCCCACGCCCACCATCACTAGTCTGTCGCCCCCGTCGGCCGAAGTTGGCACGCCGGGCCTGACGCTCACCGTCAATGGCACTGGCTTCGTGAACGGTACTACCGTGCAGTTCAACGGCTCGGACCGCACAACCACCTACGTCTCTGCTACGCAGCTTACGGCCGCCCTGACCACCGCCGACCTGGCCACGGTGGGCTCCTACAACGTGACCGTGACCAACCCGCCTTTCCCCGGCGTGGCTTCGACTCCGGCTACCTTCCTGGTGACGCAGCCGTGCGCAGCCCCTACTAACCTGGCCACGAGCAACATCACCAGCACATCGGCCACGGTGTCGTTTACGGGTAATAATTCGGCCACGAGCTACACGCTGACGACTTCGCCGGCCACGACCACGCAAACCCTGCCAGCCACGGCTACTTCGGCCACCCTGATGGGCCTGACGCCGAACACGGCCTACACCGTCAGCATCACCACCACCTGTCCCAGCGGCACTACCGCCCCGGCCACCATCACTTTCACCACGAGTGTGGCGGCCGCTACGCTGGCCGTGAGCCAGGGCGGCACGAGCTACCCCAGCGGTGGCACGGCCTACAGCTTCGGCAACCAGACCATCAATACCACTAGCGCCCCCGTGACCTTCACGCTAACTAACGGCGGCACCGACCCGCTCACGATTGGCAGCATCACGACCACCGGCAACTTTGCCGTGAGTGGCACGGCGCCTACCACGGTGCCCGCCGGCGGCACGGCCACGGTGAGCGTGACGTTTACGCCCACGGCTACTGGCACGGCTACCGGCACGCTGGTGATTAATTCCAACGCCACCAACGCCGCTACTTACACCGTGAATCTGACCGGCAACGGCCAGGCCGCCGTGCCCAACCCGCAGATTGCCGTGAGCCAAAGCGGCAGCGGCATCGCCAACGGCAGCACATTCTTTGGCTTTGCCACGACGCAGCTGGGCAGCACCTCGGCCCCGGTCACGTTCACCATCAGCAACAGCAGCGCGACGGATGTGCTCACGCTGGGCGCCTTCACCTTTAGTGGGCCATTTGCGCTGAGCGGCACGGCCCCGACCAGCGTGGCACCGAATAGCTCGGCCACGTTCAGTGTGGTATTCACGCCCACGGCAGCGGGCACCAACACCGGCTCGGTGAGAATTGCCAATAACAGCCAAACGAATTCCCCCTACGTCATCAATTTCAGCGGCCAAGGCACCCCGCAAGACCTGGTGGTGAGCACGGCGCAGAACGTGCAGGGTAGCTACCGCAACGTAACCGTGACCGGCACCGGCGTAGCTACGCTTAGCGGCACGCTCTTGGTGAGCGGTACGCTCACGGTTACGGGAGCTCTGGTTACCAACTGCCAGACAGTAATTGGCGGCGGCAACTTTGTGCTGGAGGCCGGCGCCCAAATTACCATCTGTGATGCCAATGGCATTACCCTGTCGGGCCCGACGGGCTCCATCCAGGTCACGGGTACCCGCAGCTACAGCCCCGACGCCATCTATTCTTACAGGACTACGGTACCGCAGGCGCAGGTAACGGGCAATGGCCTGCCCGCCCAGATTCGCTTCCTGCGCCTGGACAATGCGGGTGGTCTTAGCCTTAGCCAACCGCTGAGCGTGAGCCGGCTGCTCACCTTATTCAACGGTAACCTGAACACCAACGGCCAGATGCTCACGCTACTGTCGTCAGCGGCCGGTACGGCTTCGATTGATAACACGGGCGGCGCGGTAGTGGGCACGGCCACCGTGCAGCGCTACATCGACCCGAGCCTCAACGCCGGCCTGGGCTACCGCCACTACTCGTCGCCGGTGGCCAACACCACGGTAGCCGACCTGAGCACGTCCAACTACTCGCCCGTGGTGAATCCGCTGTATAACACCGTGGGCAGCTCGGCAACCCCCTTCCCGACGGTGTTCAGCTACGACGAAACGCGCGTGACGACCAGCGGCAACCCTGGCACACTGGATTTTGACAAGGGCTACGTATCGCCTAATACCGTGGGCGACCCGCTGCAGGCAACTCTGGGCTACACTGTGAACATTGCCAGCACCGAAACCGTGGATTTCGTGGGCACGCTGAACAACGGCCCGCTCACGGCCAGCAACCTGACGCGCGGCACCCAAGCCACCAGCGGCTACCACCTGCGCGGCAATCCCTACCCCTCGCCCCTCGACTGGCAGCTGATGACTGACAACGGCCGCCTCACGGGCATTGACCGGGCCCTGTACGTGTTTAAGAGCAGCGGCCAGTATTCGGGTAGCTATTCCAGCTACAACAACGGGGTGAGCGTGAATGGCGGCACCCAGTACCTGGCGCTGGGCCAGGGCTTCTTCGTACGGACCAGCACGCCCGGCACGGCCGGCAGCATTGCCTTCACCAACCGCGAGCGCGTGACTTTGCCTATCAACTCCGTCTACCAGCGCAGTACCGCCGACACCCGCACTCAGTTGCTGCTCAGCCTGCGCAACGGCCCCGTGGCCAACCAAACGGCTATTTACTTCGACGGCATTGCCACCCCCGGTTTCGATAGCGCCGCCGATGCCTACGCCATCGCCTCGACCAACGGCTTGGTGCTGGCCACCGAGCTGCCGGCCTCGACCGAAACCCTGTCCATCAACGGCCAGCCGCTGCTCACCGGGGCCGACGTACTGGTGGCCGGCAATTTCGT
>NZ_BAAGZM010000386.1:0-4134 GCF_054778495.1 Hymenobacter agri | reverse complement strand
GACTGCGGCCCAGCGGCGAGTTCACGGCGTGGGCGTAGTCGTTCAGGGCCTGGCGGTAGCGGGGGAGTTGAGCCAGCTGGTCGGCTACGGCAGTGGCGGGGGCGGGGCGGCCCAGGCTGAGCGTATGGCGCAGTTCGTCGAGCAGGACCTTTTTGTTGGTTTTGTGGCTGTGCAGCTCCAGGCAGGCTGCACCCAGGCCCAGCGCGTCGAGGCGGCGCTTCACCACTTCGAGCGCGGCCATCTTCTCGGCCACGAACAACACTTTTTTGCCCACCCCGATGGCCTCGGCCAGCAGGTTGGCAATAGTTTGCGACTTACCCGTGCCGGGCGGGCCTTGGATAATCAGGTTGCGGCCCTCGCGCACGGCCAGCAGCGCCAGTAGCTGCGACGAGTCGGCGTCGAGCACTTGGTGCAGCTCGGTGGCCGGGCTGTCGGTGTCGAGAAAAGCGTCGTCGGCCAGGGTAGGCGGCGCGTCCTGAAAACCGGTTTCCGCACCCAGCAGGGCCTGCATGGCGGGATGCTCGAGCAGGCCGTGGCCGGCGGGCCAGCTGGCCGGGTCGAGGTCGCGGTAGAGCAGGAGTTTGCCAAACGAGAAAAAGCCCAGCGCGATATCATCCGTCGCGACGTGCCAGCGCGGCAAGCCGGCTATTGCAGCAGCTGTCGCCGCAAAATAGCTGGCCAGAGAAGCCTCCTCATCCAGTTCCGGCAGCGGCAGCTCCATCCCGAAGCTGGCCCGCAGCCGGGCTTGCAGCGAGCTGTTGCTTTCGACCTCAGCGCCGGAGTAGCGCAGCCGGAACGGCTCGGTGGCCGTGCCGCGCTCCAGCACCACCGGCACCAGCACCAGCGGGGCCTGCCGGGGCTCGGCGCTGCTGTCGGCCTCGTACCAGGTCAGCATACCCAAAGCCAGAAAGAGGATGTTTACGCCTTGCTCCTCCAGGCTGGTGCGGGCGGTGTAGTAGGTGTTCAGCAGGCGGCGTTCGAGGCGGGCCGCAGGCTCAGTGGTTTGCAGCGTGTTGTCGGGGAGGCGGGTCGTCGGCTCGGTTTCGGTGGGCGGCGCCGGAGCATCGACCACGCCCTGGAAGTACATGGCTTTGCCCCGGCGCACCAGCAGCTCGTACACGGCAGCCGCGCTTTCGCCCACCACGGCCACGCCCCGGCTGGCCGAGGGCCGGTAGTTGAGCAGCGGGTTGCGCAGGCTCAAATCAAGCAGCTCTTGGCGCGCGGCGGCGAGGCGGGCGGCCAGAGTGGGAGCGGGAGCCGAAGAATCGGGTGGGTTCAAACGTAAAACGGGCAGTTGAAGCGACGGCGCAGGACCACCCGCAACTTACGCCGCAACCGGGGCTTCAGCAGCAGTTGTGGGTTTGGATTCTGCGGCAGCTGTTGGCCAGCTATATGGGGTGCTTCGTTGGCGTCCTGAATTCCTGTTTCGCGTTTACGGAATTCATCTATTTAGCGCATTTCGTAAACGTTGAATCGTAGACGAGTTTCTTAAACCCGCGGGGCGCAGCAGCGGCTTGCAATTCCTTGGTATCGGGTAGTTGGTGAGTGTATGTCGAAAGGAGCGTTTCTTTTGATGCCAGTAGCGAGTAACTTGTACTCACTTTTCCTCTCGCCCTATGGCCATGCGCCTCCTTCTGCTCACGTGGCTTCTGCCTGTTGCCTCTTGGGGCCAAACCGGCAAACCAGCCCCGATAAGCGCCGTCCCGGCCAAACAAGCTACCCTTCGGCCAAGGCCGACCATTGAGCAGGCGCTAACCGGCATGGTTAACATCCGCATTATGGAACTGGCGGCCCCGACCTATCTCTATCGGCATCTGCGCGATTCCAGCAATCAGCCCGCCCCAGGGGAGCTTAGGCGGGGGCTTTTTGTCATTGTAAAAAAAGCGTACCCGCGTTGGTTAACGGTTCAGCTCGCTGTTAGTCCCACTCAATTTTCGGGTGACAACACCACCTATTACATTCCCATAACCGCGACGGTAGGCTCAAAAACGTACATTGTTTTGTAGCCACTTAAAAACCTGCTCCGTTCAGCAAAACGGTCGTACAGTAAACGCGCCATTCAGCATCAAGAATGAATACGCTTCCCAGTGAACACCCATGCGTTGCCCGGTCAGCTCATCCGTCGAGCAGTATAAATCTGCTATCAATCCTTCCGCAGCTGCTGAATGTGCTACTTTCACCGCATGCGTTTCTTTGAGGATAAGGACTGGATGGATAAGGTGCCGGGCGTGGTCTGGGTGGTGGCCATCGGTGTGGTGACGAGCGTAGTGGTAGCGGTAGGCGTGGCCCTGGTGGCGGGCGGCTTGTGGCTGACCGACTGGCCCGGCTGAAAAACGTAACGCCACGAAGCCCCAGCCGCATCAGCTGCCGGGGCTTCTTTATGCTTTTGAGGCTTTTCGTTTTGCTACCCCACCAGCTCCGGCGTGCGGCCCAGCTTCGAGTTCTTATATCCGTAGCCGAAATACACGGCCAGCCCAATGAGCAGCCACACGAAAAACAGCGTCCAGTTGCTGATGCCCAGCTCCGTCATCAGGTACAGGTTGATGAGCAGGCCCAGCGTGGGCAGCAGCGAGAGCCGCTTGCGGAACGAAAGGATGCTTAGGCCGATGCAAAACAGGAAAAACACCAGCGTCGGAATCTGGTGGGCGAAGCCGCCGGTTACTTTGCCGCTCAGCGCGTCGTGCTCCAGCCAGCCGTGCTGCCCGCTTATGTCGGCCATAAACGCCGCGTTGCTGGCCCCGTTATAGCGCACCACCAGCCACGCGCCCACCGCCAGAATGAGCGGCACGAGCCACTGCCCGTTGATGTAGGGCACCTTGAAGCGGGCTTCCGACTTGCCGTAAGGGTCGATAATCAGAATGCCGCCGCACACCAGCGCAAACGCGAACAGCGTGCCGATGGATGTCAAATCCACCACCAAATCCATGTTCAGAATGAGGGCCGGTACCGCCACGAAAAAGCCCGTGACGATGGTCGCGAACGAGGGCGTATGGAACTTCGGATGAATCTTTGAAAACACCGTGGGCAGCAAGCCGTCGCGGCTCATGGTCAGCCAGATGCGCGGCTGGCCCAACTGAAATACCAGCAGCACTGAGGCCATGGCAAACACCGCACTTACGGCCACCAGACCCGAGAGGCGCGACAAGCCCACTTTAGCAAATACGAACGACAGCGGGTCGCCCACGCCAAGCTCGGTATAGGGCACCATGCCCGTGAGTACTAGTGTGATAATTACATACAGCACCGTGCAGATAATCAGTGCGTACATCATGGCCTTGGGCAAATCGCGCTGCGGGTTTTTGCATTCCTCGGCCGTGGTCGAGATGGCATCGAAGCCGATGTAGGCGAAGAACACGGCCGACACGCCCTTCAGCACGCCGCCCACGCCGTTGGGGGCGAAGGGCGTCCAGTTGTTGGGGTTCACATAGAACGCGCCCACCACAATCACGATGAAGACGATAATCAGCTTCAACAAAACCAGCAGGTTAGAGGCGTTTTTGCTTTCCTTGATGCCCACATACACCAGTGCCGTAATGGCCACCGTGATGAGGAAAGCGGGCAGGTCGATAACCAGGTGCAGCGAGTCGCTTAGGGCCGGGGCCATCATCCAAGCCTTGTAGCCGTCGAGCTGGGCCGGAGATACGGCGGCCGTGGCTTCGGCCAGCGTTTTGCCGCTTTGCACCAGCGCCTGCACGGCCTCGTAGCCGGCGTGGCCCGTTTGGGTGCCCATTGTGAGCCAGAGCGGAATGTGCAGCCCGATGCCATCCAGGAGCCCGGTGAAGTAGTCGGACCACGAAATAGCCACCACAATATTGCCCACCGCATACTCCATAATCAGCGCCCAGCCAATAATCCAGGCCGCCAACTCGCCAAACGAGGCGTAGGCATAGGTATAAGCCGAGCCCGAAACCGGAATGGTAGCCGCAAACTGCGCATAGCACAGCGCCGAAAACGCGCAGGCAATGGCCGTGAACACGAACAGCAGCGACACCGCCGGGCCGCCATCGAGGCTGGCTTTGCCGATGGTGCTGAAAATGCCGGCCCCGATAATGGCCGCAATGCCCAGCGCCGTGAGGTCGCGCACGGTGAGGTGGCGGGCCAGGCCGCCGGGGGCCGCGCCTTCGTGGTCGGCCG
>NZ_BAAGZM010000385.1:0-4145 GCF_054778495.1 Hymenobacter agri | reverse complement strand
CAAGGAGCGCTACCGTGCCGGCCTCACCACCTACTTCGAAGTAGTGGACGCCGACCGCCAAACCCTCGACGCGGCCACGCTGCTGACGCAGGCCCAAAGCAACTTGCTGGGCGCCAGCGTGGCGCTGGTGCGGGCGCTGGGCGGCGGCTGGGAATAATGCAGTAGGGTGCGGGGCTTGCCCCCGCCCGTCGTTGAAAGACTTGCGCTTGTATCGTTCAACGACGGGCGGGAGCAAGCCCCGCACCCTACTAGTCGGGTAGCAGGGCAGTTTCGGCGTGCTGCTCGAAAAACTCGTCGCACCAGCGGCACACGTTCTGCAGTTCCTCGCCGCGGGCGAGGGCGTACTCTTCCGACACGCCGATGGACTCGCCCATTTTCCAGGGTTCGCCGGCGTTGAGGGCTTGCATAACCGGGGATTTGGAAGCGCGGAGCAACACGTCGGCGACTTTTTCGGTGCGGGCGTCGCCGAGCGGGAATTTGGTACCGGGGCAGCAGGGGTTGATTTTCCAGAGCTGGATGCTGATTTCCTGGGGCAGGTCGGTGCCGCCCAGGAAGCCTTTGGCGCCCGAGAGGATGGCGCAGAAGTTGTGGCTGGGGTCGCGCAGCCAGATGTCCTTTTCGAGGGCTCGGCCGCGGGCCCAGTTGCCGCCCAGCCACATATCTTCGGAGGCGCCCCAGTAGCCCCAGCTCAGGCGGTGGCCTTCCACGAGCAGGTGGTCTTTTTCGATGAGCGGGTCGTGGTCGTCGCCATTTACGCCGCGGCTTTCGAAGAGGTCGGCCAGGGTCATGAGGCGGGCGCCGGCGTGCTTGTGGTAGCGGTCGATGCTGGCAATGTCGAAGCGCGTCACGCCCTTTTCAATCAGTAAATCGAGGATTTCGGGCGTGAGCAGGTCGCCGTTGGTTTGCAGCATCACTTGGGTGCGGCCCTGGTACTTCTCTTTAATGGCATCGAGGATGAGGTAGAGTTTGGCGCGGTCAGCCACGGGCTCGCCGCCGGAGAGAATGAGGCGGTCGATGCTATCGGGCAGGTTGCGCACGATGCGCAGGCAGTCCTGCGCGCTGATGCGAGTGCCCTGCGGGCCGGAGCTGTTGTAGCAGTGGTCGCACTTATCGTTGCAAAGCTGAGTGAATACCCAGTAAACGGACTCGCAGTGATTGAAATCGGTTTTCATGAATTGGTTTATAACGAATAATTGTCCGTCATGTCGAATGAGGTAGAGACGCGTATTCGCGTCTCATCGTTGAACAGATACCTGCCGCATCGTTCAACGACGCGACGCGAATACGCGTCTCTACATCGTTCAGTACAACGTTCTACCACGGGGCTTTCGCCGTTTGCTGGATGGATTCCCAGAAAGACAGCTCGGCCTGGATATTGGTGCGCGGGTCCTGAATAAATTCGGCTACCGAGGCGAAGCTGGTGAGCACGCCGCGGTCGAGGTAGCCAAAGCGGGTGCCTACGGTGAGGGCCTCGCGGCTGTCGTGCGTCACGAACAGGGAGGTGATGTGATGCTGGCGGCTCACCCGCAGGAAAAGCTGCTGCATGTCGGCACGGGTCTGGGCATCGAGGTTGCCGAAGGGCTCGTCAAGCAGCAGCAGACGCGGACGAATGATGAGCGCCCGGCCAAACGACACCCGCTGCCGCTGCCCGCCCGAGAGCTGGTGCGGCGCCTTCTGGGCGTGGGCGCACAGGTCGAGCTCATCGAGCAGCTCGGTAACCTGCTGGTCGGCCTCGGCCCGCGGCACCTGGCGGATGCGCAGGCCGAAGGCCACGTTTTCGAACACATTCAGGTGCGGAAACAGCAGCGGCTCCTGGTAGAGGTACACCATCTGGCGCTCGTTGGGGGGCACGGGCAGCAGGTTTTGGCCCTGCAGGTCGAGGGTGCCGGCATCGGGCTTTTCGAGGCCGGCCAGGATTTTCAGCAGCGTAGTTTTGCCGCAGCCCGAGCGGCCCAGCACGGCCAGCACCTCTCCCGGGTTCAGGCCAAAGGAGATGTCGCGCAACACCGGCTGGCCGCCGAACTGCTTGGAAAGATGGTCAACTGTTAACAGTTCGCTCATACGGTGGCTCCCTCGCCGTACAGGGCCGCGTCGATGGTCATGCGGCCGGCTTCCGGGCGCACGCCGCCCAGCCACTCGGTGAGACGGTCGACGTAGTTATCGAGGTGGGTGATTTGCTGCACGCCGTGCTCCACGATGGGGTCGAGGGTGGTGGCCAGCAGGGTGCCGCCATACTGGTCAGTTTGCCAGGTGATGACGTCGCCCTCAGCGTTGGTCTGGATGATTTCGGCGCCGGCGGGCACGCGCGTGTACACGCCGTGGGTGTGCCAGCAGGCTTGGCGCGGGGTGAGGCCCTGGTATACGGGGTGCTCGAAGTTGGTGTCCGATACGGGCGGGTTGGTGGGGTCTGTCACCCACCAATAGTTGTTCACGGGCCGGTCCTCCCACTGCGCGTCGAGCCAGGCCGTAGTGGAGTCGCCTTCGAGAAACACCTTCTTGCCGGCGGCCAGAAAGTCGTAAATCACGGCCTGTTTCTCGGTGAGCACCTGCTGGTTCGACTGGAACGGGATGGCCAGCGCATCGAGGCCGGCGAGGGCTTCGGCGTCGAGGTCGTGCACGTAAATCAGGCGGTAGAGGTCGCGGTACTTGGGTGCAGTGGCCATGGCATAGTGCGACCATACGCCGTTGAATAACAAGCCAATCTTAGCCATGCGCGGGAACGGTTGAAGTGGAGAGAAGCCGGAGAAAGTTACGATACAAGGCCACCAACGCCGTGTCGGACTTTCCGGCGTAGGTGACGTCGGCGAGCGGGCCGCTGGCCGTGAGCAACATGCGACCGCGGGTGCTCACCTCGTCGAGCACCACGATGGGGCGTTGCCAGGTATCGGCCAGCAGCACGTCGGCGCCGGGCGCGGCGGCAATGTAGCCGCAGGCCCACCAGCCGCTCATGCCGTGCGAGAAGTTGAGCTGGTCGAGGTCGAGGCCGCGCAGCAGGCCGTGGGGGTCGGGGCCGGGCTGGTAGCGCACGTCCTGGGTGCGACGGGAGTTGTCCATCACCCACTGGTTGCCGGGCACCCAGGCGGTGAAGAAGCCATCGCAGCACATCAGGGCCTTGCCCTCGTCCAGAAAAGCCCGCACCTTGTCCTTGATTTTGAGCATGGCGACGTGGTCGGAGCCATTGGGAATCACCAGCAGGTCGTAAGGCGTCAGGTCGGGGTCGAAATCCTTGGTGACTAGGCAGGTAGTGTACTGCACTAGCTCATTCGACACGTAGTATTTTTCAAGCCCCTGCAGGCCGTTGGATATGAGTAGCGCCTGGAGCATGAGGGCGGGTTGATAGTTTGTTTTCTTGTTAGGAGAGAGAATAGAATGTCATGCTGAGCGTAGTCGAAGCATCTCTCCCACTTCGTTAAACTGGCATTGGTTACTACTGCGGTAGAGATGCTTCGACTGCGCTCAGCATGACGTTTTTACTATTCAGGATGGCTCACTATTTAGTAGATATTACATTCATCTACGAGAAAAACCCTCATTCAGCCTTACGCAGCAGTGCCCGCTTGTTGGCCCACAGCAACAGCGCCGGTGGCAGCAGTAGCAACAGCGACGCCACGGCGGCCAATTGGGCATTGGCCTCGCCCACGTAGGTGAACACCTGCACCGTGAGCGTGCGCACCTTGCCCACGCTAAGCAGATTAGTGAGGCCGAAATCGAACCAGCTCAGCAGGAAGGTTTGGAATAGCGCCGTGCGCAACAGCGGCCACGCCAGCGGCAGCAGCACCCGCCGGAAGGCCTGCCCCGGCGTGCAGCCCAGCGTGCGCGCCAGCTGCTCGTACTCGGTGGCCTGCCGCGTCCAGAAGCTACGCAGCAGCAGCGTGGCGAAGGGCAGCGCAAACAGCAGCACCAGTAGTAGCGTCAGCAGCTTAGAACGCATGGCGGCGAGTAAGGCGAATGAGCACCAGAATCAGCCCCAGCAGCCCCACGGCCACCAGAAAGCCCGCCAGGTAGGCTGCAGGAAGCTCGCGCAGGTCGAAGCGCTGCAGGCGGGTGGCGATGTACACGCTCAGCATCTGCGGGTACGGGCGGCCCAGCAGCAGCGGCAGGTCGTAGGCGCCGAGGGTGGCAATGCCGCTGAGCAGCAGCGTGGG
>NZ_BAAGZM010000384.1:0-4149 GCF_054778495.1 Hymenobacter agri | reverse complement strand
TGCAGGCGCTCGCCCACCAGTAGGGCCCGCAGCTCCTCGGCCGTGAGGGGCAGGCCCAGCCAGAGCAGCGGCAGGCGCAGCGCCAGTACCAGCAGCAGCAGCGCCGCCAGCTGGGTCGGCAAGGAGCTCTTAAAAAAGCGAAGCACTGCTTTCGGGAATAAGGAAAAAGGAATGGGGAATACGGCAAAGGTATCGGGCGTGCTGGTTGCGCCGCTAGCAATCCATTCCTGCCAGTCCAGCGCCTCGGCCCTGCCCGGGCAACTTCGCTTTCTTCTGCGCCTTTTCCGCTCCCGGCTTTCCCTTGCTCATCGCCCTATGCCTTATCCCTTTTTCCCTGTCCCCCATCCCGTACCTTTGCCGGTCATTATGGAAAGCAAACGACAACAGAAAATGGCCAGCCTGCTACAGCAGGAGCTGGCCGCCGTGCTCCAGCGCGATTTGCCGCACCTCTTTGGGGGCGGCATGGCCCCGGGCATCAGCACCGTGAAGGTGACGCCTGACCTGGGCCAGGCCCGCGTGTACCTGAGCCTGCTGCTGGGCGGCGACGCCGAAGCCCGCCTCGAAACCGTGCGCGACAACGCCAAGGAAATTCGCCACGCGCTGGCCAAGCGCATCCGCCAAACGGCCCGCGTGGTGCCCGAGCTCATCTTCTTCCACGACGACAGCGCCGCCTACGCCGCCCACATGGACCAGGTGCTCGGCACACTCGTCATTCCGCCCGCCCCGAAGGACGAGGCTTCGGACGACGAAGACGACAAACCCGCCCGGCCGCGTTTGTTCAAGGGTGAATGAGTGAATGAGTGAATGGGTGAATGACTTTTGTCCTGCGCTCATTCGCTCAACCGTCTCATTCACTCATTCACCCATTCACTCATTCACCCATTGTACTACGACCCCATTAAGAAGACGCTCGGCCAAGTGTTCAACCGCACGCCGTGGCTGCGCCGGCTGTTTTATCACCTGCTCGATTTGCTGCTGCTTCGCACCTGGCACGTGCACCGCGAGCTGCGCCGCTGGGCCAAAGGCCGCACCCAAGAGCCGCTGAACATTCTCGACGCCGGCTCGGGCTACGGCCAGTATACCTATTGGCTGAGCGGGCTGAGCTCGAAATGGAACATTCTGGCCGTGGATGTGAAGGAGGAGCAAGTGGCCGACTCCAACGCCTTCTTCCGGCAGATTGGCCGCCGCAATGTGCAGTTTGCCGTGCAGGACCTCGTGCTCTATCAGGAGCCCAACACCTTCGACCTGGCCTTATCGGTTGATGTGATGGAGCACATTCTGGAAGACGTGGAGGTGTTCCGCAACATTCACGCTTCGCTGAAGGACGGCGGCATGCTGCTGATTTCGACCCCCAGCGACCAGGGCGGCTCCGACGTGCACGACGATGGCGAAACCAGCTTCATCGAGGAGCACGTGCGCGACGGCTACAATATCCGAGAGATTCAGCAGAAGCTGAGCACCGCCGGCTTCGAGCGCATCGAGGCCCGCTACAGCTACGGCGAGCCGGGCCAGATTTCGTGGCGCCTCAGCATGAAATACCCCATTCTGATGCTGGGCAAGTCGCGGGCATTTTTCATTCTGCTGCCGTTCTACTACGCCGTGGTGTTCCCCTTCTGCCTGCTGCTGAACTGGCTCGACGCCCGTAGCACCCACGATTCCGGCACCGGCCTCATCGTGAAAGCCTGGAAGTAACACTCGGCTTAACCGGAGTTTATAGCTGCAGCCAGCAACCTTCGTTGCGAAGCTGGCGCTGCTAACCTTCCTTTTATGTCTGCGTTAGCGTAGCTTTCCGCTCGCAACCCCTACCCCGCGACTCTACTCCCCCGAGGAATCGTCCACGAAATCCGTGCAATCCGTGCGCAATCCGACGAATCCGTGATTTATGAACGTACCCTTCCTCATTGCCCGGCGCTACTTCCGCTCCAAGAACAAGCGCAACATCATC
This sequence comes from Hymenobacter agri, assembly GCF_054778495.1. NCBI lineage: Bacteria > Pseudomonadati > Bacteroidota > Cytophagia > Cytophagales > Hymenobacteraceae > Hymenobacter > Hymenobacter agri. Next base: position 2,204 of record NZ_BAAGZM010000384.1, on the reverse strand, counting down.
ACCATCATTTCCAACATTTCAATGATTGGCGTGGCGGTGGGCACAGCTGCGCTCATCATTGTGCTGTCGGTGTTCAACGGGCTTGAGGACCTGGTGCGCACGCTATACGGCAAGTCCGACCCTAATCTGGTGATTTCAGCGGCTAAAGGCAAAGCCTTCGACGTGGACCGCACCTTCCTGATGAAGCTGGAAAACACGCCCGGCGTGGCCCTGCTCACGCAGGTGATTGAGGACAACGCCCTGCTGCAGTACCACGACCGCCAGATGGTGGTGAAGATGCGCGGCCTCTCGGATAACTACTTCGGCCAGAGCCAGATTGACGCCAACATTCGGGAGGGCGACCACCGCCTGCACCGCGACAGCCTCGACGTAGCCTTGGTGGGCGCGGGCGTGCAGCACGAGCTCAGCATCACGCTCAACAACCGCCTGGCCCCGCTGCGCCTGCTGTACCCGCGCAACACGGCCGGCCGCAAAACCCTGAGCATGAACCCCGAAGACGCCTTCAACCAGGAAAGCCTGATTGCGGGCGGCGTGTTCCTCATCGAGCAGCACATCGACGACAGCTACATTTTCGTGCCCATCTCCTTCGCCCAGCGCCTGTTGGGCTACACCACCCGCCGCACGGCGCTGTACGTGAAAGTGGGCGGCAGCTTCGAGATTGAACAGGTGAAGGAACAGCTGCGCAAACAGCTGGGCCCCAGCTTCAAAGTGCAGGACTCGGATGAGCAGCACGTGAGCCTGTTCAAGGCTATTAAGGTGGAAAAGCTGTTTGTGTTCATCACCTTCACGCTCATCCTGCTGATTGCCTCACTCAACATCTTCTTCTCGCTGTCGATGCTCGTTATTGACAAGAAGAAAGACATTGCGGTGCTGCTGGCCATGGGCGCCAACCAATTGGCCGTGCGGCGCACGTTCCTGTACGTGGGAGCCATTGTGGCCCTGGTAGGCGCCACGGTAGGGCTGCTCACCGGCGTCACGCTGTGCTGGTTGCAGCAGCGCTTCGGACTGGTGAGCATGGGCATGGCCACGAGCGTGGTCGAATCGTACCCTGTAAAAATGCAGGTGTCGGACATTGCCTTCACCTGCTTGTCTATTGTGCTTATCACGCTGGCTGTCAGCATCCGGCCGGCGCTGAACGCGGGCAACCTCGATTTGCGCGAAAATCTGTAGGCCACTCCCTATTTGGGCAGGGTTAAGCCCTTGATTATTTGGCCGGCAGCTAGTCCACACCCCGAGGCCGCCCCATTTTGGGGCGGCTTTTCCCGTTTTAAAACCATACCGTCCTTTTCTAAGCACAAAAAATTATGGGTGCGTATTTCCATTTTCAGCCCTACCTTGCGCTTTCCGCGAGCGCGCCCGGCTATGAAAGTATCTACCGCTGAACCTTTTCAAATCGTTTACTCCCTCTTCGAGCACGAATGTCTGGGGCATTTGTTCGCGGCCTACGTGGTGCAGTTGGGCCCCCGCGGGCAGCTGACGCTGCAACACCAGACGGTTTCGGGCAAGAACGTGCACGAATTCGCCGCCGGCCTCGACGCTACTGACTTCGAAATAGTTGCCCTCTGCGACCAGCTGCAGCAGGAAGCCATTGTGAAGGAATTCTGGCCCCGTAAGATTGCCACGGCCGAGTTTTTCCTGAAAACGTACCACCCCGAAAAAGGCGACAAGCCCCTGCAGGAGGCCATTGCCCGGCAGGTGCAGGCCCGCATGGGTGCGGTGCTGGCCCGGCTGGCGGGCAAGCAGGTATTCATCATGGGCCGCGACGGCGAGCCGACCTGGAAGGAGATTGGCCTGGCGCCCGCTAAAGCGTCCATCCTGTTTCACTTCCGGCGCAACGAAGAAGGCACGCACTACTTCCCCACCATTCAGTACCAGGGTCAAAAGCTTGACTTCCAATACAAAGATGCTGTGTTGGTGTGCCTGCAGCCGGCCTGGCTGCTGCTCAACGACCTGCTCTACACCTTCCGCACCGAGGTTGACGGCAAGAAGCTGCTGCCCTTCCTGAAGAAGAAATTCATCGTGGTGCCGCGCAACGTGGAAGAGAGTTACTTCCAGAAGTTTGTGGCGCCACTGATGGAGTCGTTCGAGGTGCACGCCCGCGGGTTCGACATTCGCTCCGAGCGGTTTTTGGCCCGGCCGCGCCTCACCTACACCGATGCTGTGCCGGCCCCGCCGCCGCCCGAAGCGCCGGTGCGCCCCCCCGG
>NZ_BAAGZM010000383.1:0-4156 GCF_054778495.1 Hymenobacter agri | reverse complement strand
AGGCGCAGCGACGGGCCGTGGCGCTGGTGTGCACCTCCGGCACGGCCGGCCTGAACTACGCGCCGGCCGTGGCCGAAGCCTTTTTTCAGCAGATTCCGCTGGTGATTTTAACCGCCGACCGGCCGCCCGAATGGATTGACCAGCTCGACGGGCAGACCATCCGCCAGCGCAACCTCTACGGCGCGCACGCCAAGGGCGCGTTCGATTTTCCGGCCGATACCACGCACCCCGACGCCAAATGGCATTCGGCTCGCATCGTGAACGAGGCCATCAACCTGGCCCAAGCCGCGCCCGCCGGGCCGGTGCAGGTTAACGTGCCGCTGCGCGAGCCATTCTACCCGAAGGCGGGCGAAGGCATCACCTTTGAAGCTGTACGGATTACTCACGACCACGCCTCGAACGCCACGCTCGCCCCGGCTGAGATTCTGGAGCTGCGCCAGCTGCTGCGGGACACCGGCCGCGTGGTAGTGGTGGCGGGCCAGCAGCCGAACAACCCGGGCCTACTGGCGGCGCTTTACGAATTCGCAAAGGCTCGGCAGGTGGTGGTAGTCGGCGATATCATTGCCAATGTGGGCGATGTCGCGCCAGTGCAACGGCAGGATGTTTTTCTGGCCGGCCTAAGCAAGGACGATAAGGAAGCGCTGAAACCGGACCTGCTCATCACCTTTGGGCAGTCGCTGATTTCGAAAAGCCTGAAGCTATTTCTGCGCGATGCCGCCCCGGCGCAGCACTGGCACCTGCAAGCCGCCGGCGAAGTGGCCGATACTTTCCGTTCGCTGACGCGGGTGGTGCGGGTGCAGCCGGCCGTTTTCTTTCAGCAGCTGTCGGAAAGCACCACACTAGGCGAAGTGCCAGCCGCAACGGCCGCCTGGCAGCAGGCCGATGCGGCGGCCGGTGCCTTCCTGCAGCAGTTTTTCACCGACGACACCCAGCCGTTCAACGAATTCTCCGCCTTCCACCACGCCCTGGCGGCGTTGCCGGAAGCCACCGCCCTGCACCTGGCCAATAGCATGGCCGTGCGCTACGCCAACATTCTCGGCCTGCCACCGGGCCGGCAGGTTGAAGTGTTCGCCAACCGCGGCACCAGCGGCATCGATGGCTGCAATTCTACGGCCGTGGGCGCGGCGCTGGCCCAGCCCGGGCGGCCGGTGGTGCTGCTGACCGGCGACGTGGCGTTTTTCTACGACCGCAACGCCTTCTGGCACAATTACTCCACGCCTAACCTGCGGGTGGTGCTGTTCAACAACCACGGCGGCGGCATCTTCCGCCTCATCGATGGGCCGCGGCAGCAACCCGAGTTGGAGGAGTTTTTTGAGACGCGCCAGATGCTCACGGCCGAGAATACGGCGCGCGATTTCGGGCTGCGCTACTTCCCGGTTTCGTCGTTCCACGAACTTGAAGCCGCGCTGCCGGTTTTCTTTGCAGCCGAAACCGGCGCGGCAATTCTGGAAATCTTCACCGACTCGAAGACCAACGCGGCGTTTTTCGAGGAATACCGGGCGGCGGTAAAACAAGCCTTTTCGTAATCCATTAATTGAACGTCATGCTGAGCGCAGCCGAAGCATCTCGCTCACATCGTTGAACCGAAGTTCAGCGCGGCTAACGATTGATTTACTGCTGCACGCGAGATGCTTCGGCTGCGCTCAGCATGACGTTCTTTTTCACTCATTCTCTTCCCTATGACCGAACCCATTCAGTGGACCCCGATTAAGGAGTTCAAAGAAATCATCTTCTCGCAGTTTGGCGGCATCGCCAAAATCAGCATCAACCGGCCGCAGGTGCACAACGCCTTCACGCCGCTCACGGTGCAGGAAATGATTGATGCCATGCGCATCTGCCAGGACCGCACCGACATCGGCGTCATCATCCTCACCGGCGAGGGCGGCCGGGCCTTCTGCTCGGGCGGCGACCAGAGCGTGCGCGGCCACGGCGGCTACGTGGGCGAAGACACCGTGCCCCGCCTGAACGTGCTGGAGCTGCAGAAAATCATCCGCTCCATTCCCAAGCCCGTGGTAGCCATGGTAGCAGGATGGGCCATTGGCGGCGGCCACGTGCTGCACGTGGTGTGCGACCTGACCGTGGCGGCCGAAAACGCTCGCTTCGGCCAGACCGGCCCCAACGTGGGCTCGTTCGACGGCGGCTTCGGCGCCTCGTACCTGGCGCGCATCGTGGGCCAGAAAAAGGCCCGCGAAATCTGGTACCTCTGCGACCAGTACGATGCCCAGGAAGCCCGCGAAATGGGCCTCGTGAACAAAGTGGTGCCCCTCGACAAGCTCGAGGAAACCACCGTGGCCTGGTGCCAGAAGATTCTGCAAAAGAGCCCGCTGGCCCTGCGCATGCTCAAATCGAGCTTCAACGCCGAGCTCGACGGACAGGCCGGGATTCAGGAGCTGGCCGGCAACGCCACGCTGCTCTACTACCTTAGCGACGAGGCCAAGGAAGGCCGCAACGCCTACATGGAGAAGCGCCAGCCCGACTTCTCGAAGTATCCGAAGTTCCCGTAAGGCGCGGACGGCTACGGCCGTGGTTTTCGGAAAGATTTCACGCCCGACGTGGCTGCCATGCCCCGCGTTTCCAGCTCTGGAGACGCGGGGCATTTTTATGGCGGCACCTCAACCCGTAGCTCCGGCCTGCGTTTATCGGGATAATGGGCCACGCGGGCGGCCCTTTTTATTACGTCCCTAAATCATTGGTTATGAATTCTGACGCTTCGCAGCATGCCGCCATGCCGGCCAGCCATTACTCCAAGTTTTTGCTCACGCTGGCCGTGTCGTTTGTGGTGATGTACGTCGTGATGTACCTCAACACCTACGAGCCCGACCACGTCTATTTTAGCCTCACCCGCTTCTACATGACGGTGCTGATGGTGACGGCCATGGCCGTGGTGATGCTGCTGCTGATGCCCATGATGTACCCCAACAAAACTACCAACGGCCTCATCATGGGAGCCAGCCTCACGCTGTTTGTGGGGGCGCTGGTGATGGTACGCGCCCAGACTTTCGTCGACGACACCACCTGGATGAAGGCCATGATTCCGCACCACTCCATTGCCATTCTCACCAGCGAGCGGGCCACCATCAAAGACCCCGAGGTGCGGAAGCTGGCCGATGGCATCATCACCGCCCAGAAGCGCGAAATCGGCGAGATGAAGGCCCTGATTAAAAAGCTGGAAACCCAGCCGTAGCAGCTTCGCCGCCTTCTACTTCTAGAAGCTGCCGCCCATGCAGCGGCAGCCGGCGCACCACGCAAAGAAGGCCCGCAGCCGCTCGTGCTTGCGGGCTTTTTTTTGCGCTTTGGCCTGGGCGCGCTGCTGCTCCTGCTCGGGCGTGCGCACAAAGGGCTGGGCAGCGCTGGCGGGTATGGGCTGGGGGACGAGGGGCTGGGCGGTAGTCATGGCGCGGGCGAAATGATGACCTGCCTAAGATACTCGGTAGCAACCTCAAAGTCAAGGGCTGACGGGCGAATGCCAAAATGCTGCGGCCGGCTTCCGGCAACCACTGCACCAACCCAGCGCGTACTTTCGCCGCATGAATACTCCAGCCGCCCTACCCACTTCCCTCCTGCTCAACGGCCGCGAATACGCCTACGAAGCCATTCGCCAGTACCCGGCGCACTTCGCGGTGCCGCTCAACGGCTACGAGGCCAAGGTGCTTGACTTTGTGCGGCAGTGGCTGAATGGTACGCAGGAATTCACGTTACACACCTCGGGCAGCACGGGCACGCCGTCGGCCATCGTGCTGCGGCGGCGGCAGTTCGAAGCCTCGGCCCGGCGCACGGCCGACTTCTTCGACCTCGGCCCCGGCGACCGGGCCCTGGTCTGCCTCAACTGCGAATACATCGGCGGCATGATGATGCTGGTGCGCGGCCTGGAGCGCAACATGCACCTCACCATCGTGGAGCCGCACGCCGACCCGTTTGCCTACGTGGCCGACAATGCCGAATTCGATTTCTCGGCCTTCGTGCCCCTGCAGTTGAAAGCCGTGCTGGCGGCCGGCCACGCCCCCCGCCTCAATAAAATGAAGGCCTTCCTGATTGGCGGCGCGCCGGCCGATGCCACCCTCACGCAGGAGCTGCAGCCGCTGACGGCCGCTGCCTGGCTCACCTACGGCATGACCGAAACCTGCTCGCACGTGGCCCTGCGCCGCCTCAACGGGCC